>DASVRB010000445.1:0-5572 GCA_036388835.1 Thermoanaerobaculia bacterium
GCTCGAAGCGAATGGTCGGGGAGTGATCTCCCAAGGTAGAAGGTAGAACACGGAATGCGCCACCACCCGTCATCCCGAGCGTAGCGAGGGACCTGGGCGGGTGGGGCGCGATGCACGTGCCTTCCGCGACCCTCCCACCCAGGCCCCTCGGTACGCTCGGGGTGACAGAGGCGGGGGGACGACGCGGGTGCGTTTTTCGCGGGATAGTTGGCGGGCTTCAGCCCGGCTAAAGCGCGGCTAAAGCCCGCCGCTCCACGAGCACGACTACGCCGCTTCCTCCACTGTCATCCCGAGCGTAGCGAGGGACCTGGGCGGGTGGGGCGCGATGCACGTGCCTTCCGCGACCCTCCCACCCAGGCCCCTCGCTACGCTCGGGGTGACAGTCGTTGGGGGGCGCTTATCGATGCAGAGGCGGGTTTTTTCGCGAGATCGTCGGCGCGCTAAGAGCCCGCCGCTCCACGAGCGCGGCGAGGTTGCTCCCGTTCCGTGTTCCGCGTTCTACCTTCTACGTTCCGCAAACGCCTCACGCCACTACCTCGCGGATCGCGGTGAGTAGGTCGCTGCTCTCGTACGGCTTGAGGAGGAAGCCGACGTGGGGGCGTTCGAGGTAGGTGTCGAGTTTGGCGCGATCGGCGTGGCCGGTGGAGAAGACGACGGCGAGGTCGGGGTAGCGTTCGGCGAGGACGGCGTAGACCTGCGTGCCGTCCATGTCGGGCAGGCCGACGTCGAGGACGACGACGTCGGGATTGACTTCTTCGACACGGCGGAGCGCTTCGGCGCCGGTGCCGGCGACTTCGACTTCCAGACCTGCCAGCTCAAGCAGCATCACCAGTCCGGCCGCGACGGTGAAGTCGTCCTCGACGAGCAGCACGCGGTGCGCTGCATGCGGCGGAGCGGCGACGGTCTCCACCGCCTCGACGTGCCGCAGCGAGCTCTCCGCGAGCGGCAGGAAGATATGAAAGGTGGTGCCGCTTCCGAGCGCACTCTCGACGAAGATGTCGCCGCCGTGGCGCTGCACGACCTGGTGCGAGACGGGCAGGCCGAGGCCCGTGCCGTTCTGTTTGGTCGTGAAGAGCGGCTCGAAGATGTGGCGCTGCGTTTCCGCGCTCATGCCGACGCCGGTGTCGCTGACGATGATGTGTGCGAAGCGCTCCGGCCGCTCGACCGGAAACGGCAGCTTCGCGTCGACCAATTCATGCCGCGCCTCGATGGTCAGCGTGCCGCCCTCCGGCATCGCGTCGCGCGCGTTGAGGATGAGGTTCGTGAACATCTGCTGCAACTGCGTCGCGTCGCCGTCGATGCGAAGGTTCGGCTCGACCGATGACTCGACCTTGCAGCCCGTCATGAGCGAGCGCGCTTCGAGCGTCACGTTCTCCAGCCACGGACCGACGTCGATCGGCACGCGCACCGGTTGCGCCGGCTGCGTGAAGCGGAGGATGTCCTGCGTGATCCGTTTGCCGCGCGTGACGGCGCGGCCGATGTGATCGAGCGACGTTTCGATGCTGCCGCCGCGGCGCAGAAGCTCGACGAACGGCGAGATGCCCATCAGCACGTTGTTGAATTCGTGTGCGACGGTCGCGGCGAGACGGCCGAGGGAAGAGAGGCGATCCGCCTGCTCGAGCTTCGCTTCGAGTTTGCGGCGGAGCGTGATGTCGCTGAAGCTGATGACGACGCCGATGCGCACGCCGGCGTCGCTGATCGGCGCCGCCGAATATTCGACCGGGAACGCGGTGCCGTCGGCGCGGTAGAACGTGCCGTTGCTCACCGAGCGCACTTCGCCGCTGCGCGCGACGGCGACGATCTGACCGATGGCCGCGCGCTCGTCTGCATTGAGGAGCGCCTGCAACGTCGAGCCGGCCATCTCCTCCTGACGTCGTCCGAGCATCTCGGCTGCGGCTCGGTTGGACATGGTGCAGCGGCCGCCGAGGTCGACGGTGATGATGCCTTCGACGGTCGACTCGAGCAGCAGTTGCAGGTTGCGCGTGAGCCGCTGGCGTTCCCGCTCGATGCGCCGCTCCTCGGTGACGTCGCGCGCGAATCCATAGACAGCGGTGGTCCGTCCCTCCTCGATCTTCGGGAACGAAGTGAGCTCGAGGACCACGCTGCCTTTGCGCCCGAGGATGCGCATCTCCGCGGCGAACGACTCCTGATGCGAGAGCACGACCTCGAACAGTTCCGCCACGCGCGGCGCGTCGTCGGGATGCAGCAGGTCGATGAACGGACGGCCGATCCACTCCGACGCGCTCCAGCCGGTGATGTTCGTGAACGCCGCGTTGAGCGAGGTGAAGATGCCGGCGGTCGACACGGTGAAGATGACTTCGGTCGCTCCTTCGATCACTTCACGGTGCCGCTCTTCCGAGGCCGCGAGTGCGCGGCGCGCACGCTCGCGCTGCATCGCGTCGGCGATGATGTTCGCGATCGATTGCAGGAACTCGACGTCGGTGCCGATGAAGACGCGCGGCGTTGTGGTGCTCGCGCTCAATGCGCCGAAGCTGCCGGTCGTGCTCGACACCGGGACGGCGACGCCGGCGACGATCGGCGCGTCGGGGGCACTCTCATCCAACAGCCGCACCGGCGCATCGCTGCGCACCGCCTCGGCGACAGGTGAATCGCCGTCGACGGGAAGGTCCATCTCGGGCGCCGGTGCCCAGCAGCGGCCGGAGCGATAGCGAAGGAGCTGCGCCGCCTCGTCGAGCTCGAAGAACAGCACGTGCTCGACCGCGAGGACTTCGCCGACGACGCTGCATGCGACCTCGATGGCGTCGTCGACGGAATTGAGCGCGACGCGGCTCAGCTCCGCGATCGCGCTTTGCTGCGCCGCGTGCAGCACGAGTTGCTGGTCGACGCGATCGCGCTCGAGCGCCTGCGCGAGCACGGTGGCGATGGAGCGCAGAAAGTCGACGTCGCTGCTCGAGAAGGTGCGCGGCTCGCGCGAGAGCGCGGCGAGCGTTCCCCACGCGGCGGTGCGCGTGGTGCTGATCGGAACGGTGAGCACGCTCGTGATTCCATGCGAGAGCAGCGTGGCCGAGGGGGTGAAGCGCGTTTCGCTGCGCAGGTCTCCGACGATCACCGGAGCGCCTGTCGCCACGGTGTACGTCGCCTGCGAGGCGATGGAGCCGGCGAGCTCCGCGCCGACCGGCACGAGCCGCTCCATTCCGCTCACGCCGGCCACGGTGAAACAGCCGTTGAGATCCTGCAGGACGGTGCTGCAGTCGACTTCGAGGAGGCGCGTCACGATCTCGGCGGCCTCGGCGATCAGCGCTTCGATCGGCTGCGCGCTCAGCGCGGCCTGGCCGAGGTTTGCGATCACGACCTGCTGCACGTTGCGGCGCTCGATCTCCTCGGCCTGACGGCGCACGTCCGTCACGTCCTGCACGACGCCGACGATCTTCAGCGCGCGCCCCTGTTCGTCGCTGATGATGTGGCCGCGGTCGTGGACGATTCGCGGCCCGCGGCCGGGGACGGTGATCCGATATTCGACGTCGAACGTCTCGGAGTTTTCGGCGATCCGCCGCCGCGCCTCGTGAACGCGCGCGAAGTCATCGGGATGCACGCGCGCGTCGATCAACGCGAGGTCGGGCTTCGCTTGCGGGTCGAGGCCGAAGATGCGGCAGAGCTCCGGCGACCACGCTCGGCGCCCGGTCAGCAGATCGAGCTCGTAACTGCCGATGTGCGCCATGCGCTGCGCTTCTTCGAGCTGCGCCTTGTGCAGGCCGACCTCCGCCTCGTGCTGCTTCTGCGCGGTGACGTCTTCGACCAGCCACACGAGCTGTTCGACTTCGAGGTTGTCGATCGTGATCGGCGCGACCGTGATCGCGGCCCAGACCACTTCACCGTCGTTGCGCACGATGCGTTGTTCCGTCCGCTCCGGGTTGCGCGCGGCGGCGTGTGCGTCGCTCGTGAAGTGCGACATGCGGCGGCCGACGATGTCCTGCGTGCTCTTTCCGACGATCTGGCTGAAGCGGCGGTTCGCGGCGAGGAGCACGCCGTCGGGAGTGCTGATGGCGACGCCGACCGGCGCGTTTTCGAACACGCGCCGGTACCGATCCTCGGAGCGTCTGAGCGCGGTGAACAGCGTGCGCCGCTCTTCGCGCAACTGCACGTCGCGCAGCTCGCGCTCGAGCGCGGGGCCGAGGCGGGCGAGCCGGTCTTTCGAAACGTAATCGTTCGCGCCGGCGCGGATGATGTCGACCGCGCGCTCTTCGCCGAGCGTGCCGGAGACGACGATGAACGGGATCTCGCGATCGCGCTGCCGCACGATGTCGAGCGCGTCGCGGCCGTTGAACGCCGGCAGGTTGAAATCCGAGAGGATGGCCGACCACGAGCCGCGGTCGAGCGCGTCGATGAGCGCATCGACCGAATCGACGCGCTCGTATTCGAGCGCGAAGCCGAAGCGTCGCAGCTCAGCAACCGTCAGCTCCGCGTCGTACGGGTCGTCCTCGACGAGCAGAAGTCTCATTTTGTACGTTTCGCCAGCGGCGGCTGGCGGCGGGACCCGGAGCCTGCGCCTTTCCGCAGGAATGACGGAACGATATCGAGGTGTCATGACTTCCCGCCGTCAGCGCCTCGGCGAAAGTGTTGCCGGACGTTTCCTACAATTCAGCCATTGCCGACACGACGCGACGCTCGCTAAATGAGATTCGTGCGGATGGCGTAGCCGACGATGTCGGCATTGCTGTGGAAGCCGGTCTTTTCGAGGATCCGGGTGCGGTAGGTGCTGGCGGTTTTGACGCTGACCTGCAGCGACGCGGCGATCTCGCTCATCGACTTGCCGAGGGCGATGAAGCGGAAGACCTCGAACTCGCGCGGTGACAGTAACTGGTGTGGGGCTTTGTCGGTCGGCTTGAGGAGCTCGTGCGCCATCTGCTCGGTGACGTCGGGGCTGACCCAGGTCCGTCCCGCCGCGACCCGCTCGATCGCGCCGAGGATCTCGTCGGCCGTGCTGTCTTTCTGGACGTAGCCGCGCGCACCGGCTTTCAGGCACTGCAGCGCGTACTGCTCTTCCGGTTGCGAGGCGAGGATCAGCACCGGCACAGACGGATGGTCGCGCCGGATCTGCGCGAGGATGTCGATGCCGCTGCGGTCGCGCAAGGTGAGGTCGAGCACGACCACGTCGACACGCTCGCGCCGCAGCGCTTCGAACAATTCGTCCGCGTTCGCCGCTTCGATGGTGATGTTCCAGCCGGGACGCTTGGCCACGATCAACTGCATGCCCCGGCGGATGATCATGTGATGATCCGCTATCGCGATTCTCAACGACGCTCTCCGCCATCGACATCCTGGCGGCAGCACAACCTGTCGTACCGCACATCCCGCACGCCCTGCCTCCGATCGCACGGCAAGGCGTCGCATCAGCGTCCTCCGCGGTTCTCACCACCGCGCGATGAGCCGGGCCGCGATCGCTTCTTCGACCGAGGCGGCAGCCATCAAACGAATGACCCGACGTCCGTCCGTATCTGCGCGCGCGTAGTCCGCGCACAGCTTCACGATCTCATTGTCGTCGATGCTCGACGGAACGAGGAAGCCATCTTCGGGCTGCTGCACGTCGGCGGTTCGCTTCACCTCCCAGCGA
>DASVRB010000446.1:0-10712 GCA_036388835.1 Thermoanaerobaculia bacterium
GAGGCGCTTAGGCGCTTAGGCGCGTAGGCGCTTGGGTGACTTTTCGCACGAGGCGGCCGACCGAACGGCTGCACAAGAAACGCATGGTTGGACACGAGCGATACATCACCCAAGCGCCTCCGCGCCTAAGCGCCTAAGCGCCTGCCGTCGCACCTCAAACGACTCGCGCACCGTCCCGAAACACCGCACTGACGAGATTCACCCCAAAGTGATAGACGAGATGCAAATAGCTCGGTGCGTCGAGGAGCACAAAGTCGGCGCGTTTGCCGGGTTCGATCGAGCCGGTTTCGTGGGCGAGGCGGAGTGAGTAGGCGCCGTTGAGGGTGGCGGCGGTGAGCGATTCTTCGACCGTCATCTTCATCTGCAGCGTGGCGAGCTGCATCACGGTCTGCATCGACTCGGTCATCGACGAGCCGGGATTGCAGTCGGTGGAGAGGGAGACGATGGCCCCTTTTTCGATCAGCTTCCGCGCCGGCGCGTACTGCGGCGACATCAGAAAAAAGCTCGTGGCCGGCAGCAGATTGGCGGCCGTGTCGGACGCCGCGAGGGCGGCGATGCCGTCGTCCGAGATGTACATCAGATGATCGGCCGACGCGGCGCCGAGCTCTGCGGCCAGCGAGGCGCCGCGCGTGTCGGAGAGCTCGTCGGCGTGCAGACGCGGGATCATGCCGTGCGTGCTGCTCGCGCGCAGAACCTTCTCCCCCTGCTCGCGCGTGAAGACGCCGCGCTCGACGAACGCATCGCAGAAAACGGCGAGCTTCTCGTTCGCAACCGCCGGCAGGATCTCGTCGACGATCGCCTCGACGTATGCCGCTCGCGCCGCGTCGTTGCCACGCGTCTCCGGCGGAAATTCGTGCGCGGCGAGACAGGTCGGCAGCAGTCGCACCGGCGAGGTTGCAGCCGCGGCACGAATCGCGCGCAGTTGCTTCAACTCGTCTTCGAGCGTGAGGCCGTACCCGCTCTTCGCTTCGGCAGTGGTCGTGCCGTAGCGCGCCATGGTGGCGGTGCGCGCGAGCACGTTCTGCGCGAGCTCCCCCTCCGTCGCCGCGCGCGTCGCCCGCACCGTCGAAGCGATCCCGCCACCCGAGGCCGCGATCTGCTCGTACGTCTCCCCGCTCAGCCGCCGGTTGAACTCCGACTCCCGAAATCCGGCAAACGGAATGTGCGTGTGCGAGTCGACGAAGCCCGGCACCGCCGTCGCGCCGCGGGCATCAAAGTCTTCGTCGATTTTCAAATGCTCTGGCACGTCGCTCTCTCGTCCCACATACGCAAAACGGCCTTCGCTGACCACGATGACCGCGTTGTCGTGAACCGCCAGTTCGCGCATCGCCGCGCCGCGTTTCGCTGTCGTTCCGGTTGGGGTGGCGATCTGGGAGAGGTTGCGGATGAGGAGGGACATCGGCCCAATTTTATCCCGAGCGTAAGCGAGGGATCTCCGGTGGCACCGCGACGGCCGTCGCCTGTGGCAACGCGCGTCGCGGTGTAACCGGAGATCCCTCGCTGCGCTCGGGATAAAATGAGAGACCTACGAGTTGCGCGCCCGAAACAACGCCGTAATCGGCTCTTCGTTCGCTTCCTGCTCGGCGTCGAGCACGACCATCTGCTGCACGATGTCGAGCGTTCCCTGCAGTTTGTTGCGCAAGGCGCGGCGTTCGAGTTTGAGGTCGGTGATGGAGCGCTCGAGGTCGCCGACGCGCTGCATGGCCTGGGAGATCAGACGCTCGGAGAGCAGTTCCGCATCCTTGACGATCAGCTCCGCTTCTTTCCGCGCGTTCGCGGTCAGGTCCTCGGCGACTTTCTGTGCGGAGAGGAGCGTGTCTTTGAGGATGCGCTCGCGGTTGGAGTGATCTTCGAGATCCTCGCGCAGCATCGCGGTGTCGCGCGCGTAGCGGTCGTTCTCGCGCACGAGCCGCTCGATCTCTTCCGCGACCAGGTGCAGGTACGCGCGCACTTCGTCGGGGTTGTAGCCTTTGATCGCTCGTCCGAACGTCTGCTTCTGAATCTCGAGCGGAGTCAGGTTCTGCATGGTCGCCCTCCCAGCACACCAGTTGTTTCGATCGAGTCGGGCGCCGGGCTCGGCCGCCAAACTTATTGCGAGAGTATAAGCCTACGCTCGATCGCGAACAGCAACTGGCGCAGCACCCAGATGATCAGGATCAGCACCATTGGCGACCAGTCGATGCCGGCCGTGTCGAAGCGGCGCAGCATCCGGCGGATCGGCCGGAGGAACGGCCGGGTCATCCGCTCGAAGATGTCGTTGAGCTGTTCGAGGATCCCGTAGAACTGGCGATGACGCCACCGGAACTGCGAATTCCTGAGGAAAAACAGCACCCACGACAGGATCACCCAACCGAAGATCACCCACTGCAGAAGGTCGAGGACGATGCCGATGCCGCGGGTGATGATGAGGACGAAATCCATCAGCGGCTCCCGAAGATGGCCCGTCCGATGCGGACGATGGTCGCGCCGTGCTCGATCGCCGATTCGAAGTCGTCGGTCATGCCCATCGACAGCTCTGCCAGCCCGAGATCATCGCGCATCGTGCGCATCTCGCGAAAGTAGGAAGCGGCGTCGCCGAGCGGTGGGATCGTCATCAGGCCGTTGAGGTGAATCGTGGAGATCGCGGCGATCCGCTTCACGAGCTGCGCCACATCGTCCGGCTGCGCGCCGCTCTTCTGCGGCTCGCGCCCGATGTTGACCTGCAGCAGGATTTCCTGCCGTTTCCCCGCGGCCTCGGCGGCGCGGCCGAGTCGTTCCGCGAGCTCGAACGAGTCGACCGTCTGAATCACATCGAAGAGACGGACCGCGTCCTTCGCTTTGTTCGATTGCAGGTGACCGATGAGGTGCCATTGCGCGGGCGCCGCGACGGCGGGCTTCTTGTCACGCGCTTCCTGCACCTTGTTCTCGCCGACGTGCGTCATGCCGGCCGCGATGGCCAGCGCCACGTCGGCGGCCGGAAAGGTCTTCGAGACCGCGACCAGTTGCACGTCCGCGCGATTGCGGCCTGCGCGCTCGCAGGCCGCGGCGATCCGTTGCTCGACGGCTTCGACGTTTGCGCGGATCTCGTCTGCTCGCGACATCGCGCTTCTCAGCTCGCCGGCTCGACGCGCTTCCGCTGCACGAGCCGGCCGTCGGCGCGATCGACCGCGAGATTCGCCAGACGATCGGCGTCTTTGTTTCCGGCGCGCAGGGTGTGCTTGATCGTGAAGCGCGAGAAGCGGCGGGCCATCGACTTCGCCTTCTCGTACATCGGCACGAGGTTCGGGTGCTTGACGCGGTAGACGCCGAGCATCTGCTTCACGAGGAGCTCGGAGTCGGAGATGATCTCGACCTCTTTCGCCCCCTCCTCGTGCGCGACGGTGAGCGCCTCGACGAGGCCCGCGTACTCGGCGACATTGTTCGTCGCGCGGCCGAGGAAGCCGGCGATCTCGATGATCTCGCCGGTGTCAGTGGTCATGAAAACGCCGTAGCCGGCCGGCCCGGGGTTGCCGCGGGCCGCGCCGTCGATGAAAGCCTTGATTTTCAGGGTGTGGGACTCCCGAGGTAGAGGATGCGGTGGCAGCCTTCGCAGTGAACGAGCTCGCCGCGCTTGAGCTGTTGCGCGACCTGCGGGCGGACGCGGTTGCGGCACGTCGAGCAGGTATCGCCCGCCACCGGTGAGACCGCGATCTGCTGGCGCTGTTTGTAGATCTTCTGAAATTCGGCGAGCAGCCGCGGCGGAATGGTCGCCTCGATGTTCTTCGCCTTGCCGCGCAACTGGTCGGCTTCCTTTTTCAGGTCGCCGAGCGACGACTGCCATTCGGCGTGCGCGACGTCGTAACGCCCTTGCAGCTCGGCCTGCCCCTGCTGGCGCGCGTCGAGCTGCGCCTGCAGCGTCTCGGCTTCGGTCATGTTCTTCAAGACCGACTCTTCGAGCTCTTTGACGTGCTTGCGCGTGGCGTCGATCTCTTTCCAGGCGGCGGCGTACTGCTGCTGGTTTTTCACCTGCATCAGCGTGCCCTGATATTTCTTCAGGAGCTCCTGCTGATCCGACAGCTCGCCGTCGACACTGCGGCGCTCTCTGGCCAGCGTGTCGAGTTGCTGCTGCACCCGCGTCATCTCATCGTTCGCGCTCTGGTACTCCCGATCGACTTTCGCGAACGATTCCGGCTTGACGGACATCTGCTTCTCGCGCTCGTTCAGCGCGGTCAGCACGGCCTGCAACTCCCACAATTTATCGACGTCGCTCAATTACGTCCTCCAAAAACAAAAAAGGCGTTCCGCTGGCCGGAACGCCTCTCGGTGTCGGATGCTCTCCGGCACGTGCAACAGTGATCGATGATCTGAACGGCTCTCTGCATGTTTGCTTGGTGGGTCCACCAGGATTCGAACCTGGGACCTGCCGGTTATGAGCCGGTAGCTCTAACCGCTGAGCTATGGACCCGGACGGGCGATTCTATCACCGCCGGCACGGCCGGCAGCGCTTCTTGGCCCAGCCTTAGGCACGCTGTACTACCTTGGCCTGCCTCGTGTGAGTCGAAAAAAGGGCTGCGAGGCAGATCGAAGCGCGCTGGATCACCGCGCTTCGACCTGGTCTCCGATCAACATCTCGCGGCGCGAAGCGACCACGACGCCGGTGGCGGTGCGCGCTTCGGTGGTGAGGATGCCGATCTCGCCGAGAACGACGCGCGGCTGGTCGGCGCGCTCGCTCGGGCGGAAGACGGTCAGGAAGTCGCCCGGCTCGATTTGATCCTCGCTGCCGAGGTCGACTTGGACGAGGTGACCTTCCACGAGACCGAGCTCCCAGCTTCTCGCGTCGACGATGTGGCCGGTCTGGCGGCCGGTCGGCGCATCGCACCACGCCGGCATCTCGGGGATGCGGGCGATCGGGATCGGAAGCTGCGGCACCGGCTTGAGGCGCGCACCGACGTTGATCTCGCGGCACGACTCGGTGACCATCGCACGCGAGCGACCCTGCTCCGTGCAGAGAATGCGGATCATCCCGACGTAGTCGTACTGGCGTCCGAGCATCGCGCCCGTCGCGGGGTGGTAGACCATCTCGGCCGGCTCGACCGCGAGGTACGTCTCGCCGGCGACGAGGCCGGTGCTCGCATCGCCGTGGACGTAGATGAGGTCGCCCATCGCGGCGCTGGCGGCGTTCTGGCCGTCGTCCGGAACGCGCGGCATGTACTTGATCTCGGTGTCTTCGTGCGATTCGAAGTAGTTCGGCATCGCCTCGTTCGGATCGCCGATGTAGCCGTAGCAGTAGACGTCGGCCTCGGTGCCGATCGCGACCGGATTGTTGACCATGTTGGCCCGCGCAATCGCGAACCCATCCTCGGTCTGCGTGGCGGTGAATGCGTTCTCGTCGCCGGCCATCGTGTCGCGGCCTTCGCCCGTCTGCGCGGCGGCGGCACCGCCGGCCTCACCTTCGACGAGCAGGACGTCGCCCGGGTAGATCCAGTGCGCGTCGGTGATCCAGGTGTTGGATTCCCAAAGCTGCGGCCAGAGATACGCGTTGCCGTAGTACTGCTGCGCGAGCGCCCAAAGCGTGTTGCCTCGTACGATCGTATGAGTCCGCGCACCGGCGGGATACGTCGCTGGATCGGGAGGGTTGTAGGCCGTCCAGTGATCCCCGACGCGATGTAGATCGCGCGGTGGTTGCGACGTCTGTTTCTGCGCGAACGCGCTCGTCGCAATTACGAGCAGGAGAACGGGAGCCACCCTACGCACACTGACCATTGTCCCCTCCCTGGTCTTGTCGCCAGTTAAGGCTCAACAAGTTAGCGCAAGGGAGGGGGGGTGGTCAACGCGTAGGGCCGCTAGCGCAGCGCCAGCGAGCCGTCAGCTTCGGGCACCGAGCCGCCGAGTTGCTGCTGTTTTTCGTAGTTCTCGATCTCTTTGGTCCGCTTGTCGTAGTTCTTCAGGACCTTCTTCACGTACTGCCGCGTCTCGCGGAACGGCGGGACGCCGCGGTAGCGCTTCACGTTGCCTTCGCCACCGTTGTACGCGGCGACGATCTTCCTGAGGTCGCCGTTGAAGCGCTTGTCGAGATACTTGATGTACTTCACGCCGGCATCGACGTTCTGCTCCGGGTTGTAGAGGTCGCGCGCACCCATCCAGCGGCCGGTACGCGGCATGAGCTGCATGAGACCGCGGGCGCCGACGTGCGACCGTGCGCGCGGCTTGAAGCGCGATTCCTGCTCGATCACCGCCGCGACGAGGGCCGGGTCGACGTCATACTTTTTTGCCTTCGCGTAGATCAGCTCGCCGTACGGAATCTGGTCGGCGAAGAACTCCGCGCGAATCGATTCGTTGATGCGGCGCATCTCGCTGAGGAAGACGTCTTTCTCGCCCTGTTCCTCGTTGGTCTCGCCGTCGGCCCACTGGTCGACCGCGATCCAGTTGCCGTCGAACAGCGCGAGCTCGCGCGAAACGTAGCGGTCCGGCAGGACCTGCGACAGCTTGAAGACGGTGTTGCCCGTGAAGTTGCCCTCGAGATTCGCGACCACCTTCTCGTCCTCGCCTTTGACGCGGACCACGCGCACGGCGTCGAGGTCCTTCTGGACGAGGAACTGCACGTTATCGAACGTTTCGGTGATGCCGCCGATCGAGAGAGCGGTGCCCAGCAGCAACGCAGCGGCGCCACGGCCTCCGATCACACGCATCAGGCGGTGCTGTTCGAACGACTTGCGGCCTCGTGCGATGCGAGCCGAAAGCGCCTGACGCGAATCCTTCAAGGGACGTTGTTTGGGCATCCACCCTCCTTCGTTGATCTTATTTGGATTCTAAATAACTGAATAGCCAAGGACGTATCGTAAAACCGGGGTGCTTACAGGGTTATTGCGCCCCGAGGCGGGCCTAGCAGCTAACTCGAGCCTTATGAGCGAGTTAACTCACCGAATACTTCTGCCGAGAACTTTTCGATCCGGCAGTCGGGAGAGCGCCAGCTGTCCGGCGGCAGGCCTGCTTTGACACAGATTTGCTGCAGAAACGTCTCACGATCTCATCCGTGCTGCGTCGCCACCTGTGGAAGGAGGAGGCCACGGCGACTGCCGCGCGTAATGATGAGACCGTCGCGGCCGACCTCGATCTCCTCCACGTCCTTCACGATCTCGAGTGGGCTCATCACCGAGATCTCGATGTCGACCTTTGCAAGCTCATCCGGACGGAGAGGATAGAAGCGCGGATCGCGAAAGGCGGCGTTGATCGCGTTTGCCACCACCGCGTCGCAAAGCGGCGCGACCGGCTGGATCGATCCGATGCAGCCGCGCAGACCGCCGTCATCCGTGTGGAGAGAGACGAACGCGCCGCTGGGGCGGGTCAGCGTCTCATCGAGCTGCGAGCGATCCAGCTCCGCGCGGCGGCCGTCGAGGACGGCCTCAATCGACTGGCGGGCGATCCGGAGGAGGCGGGTCCGTTGTTCCTGGGTCAGCATGCGCGGGTCTGCGGTAGATCAACATCAGATTGCGCGCGTAGACGATGAGGCCCCCGCACTGCGCGATCGTGAACACGGTGTCCCGAATGTGAATTGCGTACGCCGCCGTGATCAGCCCGCCGAGGAGAGAGAGGTACCAGAACACCACCGGGATGTAGCTCTGCTTCCGCCGCTCCGACGCCGCCCACTGCACGATGAAACGCGAGCCGAACACGATCTGCCCGAGGAGACCGAACGCGACCCACCAGTCCCAGTTGAATGATTTCATCGGCTCGCAGCGCTCGCGTTGCTGGTTCCTGGTTGCCGGTTCCTGGTGCGGCGTTGTTGCGTAACGGTCGGGCGATGACGCCCAAGCAACCGACAACCAGCAACCAGCAACAGACTCACCGCTCCTCCCGCACCTCGTACTTCAGCATCCGCTTTCCCATCCAGCGGACGGCGAAGCAGTCGGCGAGGCCGCGGAAGGCGCGGTTCATCGCGCCGTACTTCGAGACGCCGAAGCGGCGGGGGCGGTGATTGACCGGCATCTCCATCACCTTGTAGCCGGCGTAGCGGACCAGCGTCGGGAGGAAGCGGTGCATGCCGGTGAAGAGGCGGACGCGATCGACCGCTTCCTTCTTCACCAGCTTCAGCGAGCAGCCGGTGTCGGTGATGCGGTCGCCGGTGATCCAGTTGCGGACGCCGTTGCCGATGCGCGACTGCATCCTGCGGCTCCAGGTGTCGCGACGGTTCACGCGCACGCCGATGACCATGTCGGACTGCGCGCGCTCGAGCTGCTGCACCATCGCCGGGATGTCGGCCGGATCGTTCTGCAGGTCGGCGTCGAGCGAGACCACCAGCCGCCCGCGCGCTGCACGCCACGCGGCATCGAGTGCGGCGGTCTGTCCGCTGTTTTTCTGCAGCGCCAGCACGCGCAGCGTCGGATGTTCGGCGCGTGAGGCCCGCAGCACTTCCAGACTGCGATCGGTCGACCCGTCGTCGACCGCCACGATCTCGTACGACCATCCGCGCCCGTCCACCGCGGCGGCGATCTCGCGCAGCAGGATCGGGATGTTCTCTTCCTCGTTGTACACGGGGAACACGACGGACAGGTCGGGCTGATTCATGCGTTGTGCAGTGGCGCTCAGGAAGCCGGAGGCGAAAGTCTAACCGAGAACACCCGCTCGAAATTGGCGGTCGTTTTCGCCGCGACCTCGTCGATCGGCATGCTCCAGAGCGACGCCAGCAGCTCCGCCACTTTGATCACGTACGCCGGCTCGTTGTCGCGTCCGCGATACGGCACCGGCGCGAGATACGGCGTGTCGGTTTCGATGAGCACGCGATCGGGATCGAGCCCGCGCGCCGCGTCGCGCAGCATCTCCGCGCTCTTGAACGTGACGATGCCGGAAAACGAGATGTAGTAGCCGGCCGCGACGAACTTCCGCGCAACGTCGAGGTTCTCGGTGTACGAATGCAGGATTCCGCGCGCGCCGCTGCGCGTCAGGATGTCGACCATGTCGTCGGTCGATTCGCGGTTGTGCACGATGATCGGCTTGTCGAGCTCTTTTGCCAGCTCGAGGTGCCGCTCGAACACCGCGATCTGCGTCTCCCGCGGCGAATGCATGTAGTGGTAATCGAGCCCGCACTCGCCGATCGCCACCACCCGCGGCTCGCGCGCCAGCCGCGCGATCTCCGCGAACGCCGCGTCATCGCAATCTTTCGCCTCGTGCGGATGGAACCCGACCGCCGCCCAGACGTCGTCATGCTGCTGCGCGATTGCCACCGCCGCCGGCGCATCATCGAGTTTCGTCGCCGGCACCACGAACCCCCGCACCCCCAGCTCCCGCGCCGCGACAAGATTCGCCTCGGCGTTCGACATGGTCAGGTGGCAATGCGAGTCGGTGAAGAGCATTTCGGCGCGCATCGTCTCACCGCTCGTGCGCCGCGGCAACGGCACTGACAGTCTCCAGCTACCATAATCTGCGTGGCGCCGGTACTTCTTAAGCTACTGATTGACACAAACGTAATCATCCCGCTCGACCCGACGCGGCCAGCCGATCTCCACGACAACACTTCGCGCGCGACAGAGCTACAGAACCTCGCATCAGAGATTCACGCCCAGTTGTGGATCCATCCCGCCGCGATGCTGGACCTCGCTCGCGACACGGATGAGAACCGCCGATCCATGCGACAGCAGCTCCTGCGCAAATACCTGACGCTTGAGAACCCGCCCGGCGATCGTCAAATCGAAACGATCGTCGGCGCAGCAGCAAACGAAAACGATTGGGTCGACAACCAACTCCTCGCCGCGCTAATCGGTGATGCCGTCGACTACCTCGTTACTGAGGATCTCCGCATTTCTCGGAAAGCACGTGCGTTGGGCATCGAACAACGCGTTTTCACGATCGCGGCCGCAATCGCACATCTGCGTGGTCTTTTCGATCGAGCGCCTCAGCCTCCTCCAGCCGTCCGCTCCGCCAAAGCGTATGAGTTAGACCTCGCCGACCCGATTCTGGACTCGTTTCGCGCAGATTACGATGGGTTCAATGGGTGGCTGCAGAAATGCCGGCGCGAACATCGGCAAACATGGATCATCGATGCGGATGGCCGCCACGCGGCATTTGCGATTGTGAATGAGGAACAAGACGCAACCCAGACCGAGGGCGAAAAGACACTTAAGATCTGCAGCTTCAAGGTAGCACCTGAGCACCGCGGATTTCGTTTCGGCGAACTGCTCCTCAAGGCCATCTTTCGTTACGCCGAGGCAAATCGGTACGCCACGATCTTTGTCACCTCGTTCCCGAAGCAGGAGGATCTCATCGCGCTTTTCGAGGACTTCGGGTTCATCCCGGATGAAAAGCGATTGGCGAACGGCGAGGTTAAATTTCGGAAGAGCTTACGTCCCGAGCAACGCGATTCGGAGTCACTCGATCCGCTAACCTTCAACGTACGTTTTGGACCGGCAGCTGTCTCCCTTCGAGGCGCTTCGGTGTATCTCGTCCCCATTCAGCCTCGATACTGCGACTACCTTTTTCCTGAAACCACGATTGCGCTCCCTTTGTTCACGGGCTATTTCGCGTTCGGGAACGGGCTACGGAAGGCGTATCTATGCAACTCCTCCACTCGCACAATCAAGCGAGGTGACGTCATCGTGTTCTACAGGTCGGAGATTGCGCAGGGGATCGTGGCGACAGGGATCATCGAACAGACGCTGGTGTCGCGGTCGGCCGAAGACATTGCACGCACTGTCGGTAAGCGCACCGTCTATCGCTTCACCGAGATTCAGGAACTGTGTGCGAAGCGAGACGTGCTCACC
>DASVRB010000447.1:0-1816 GCA_036388835.1 Thermoanaerobaculia bacterium
CGAGGAACTCCGAGAAGCGGATCGACCCGGATCAACGCCCCCGAGCCACCAGCCACCAGCCCCCGCCCCCTACCGCGGCTCGGCGATAAACCGGTAGCCAATCCATGGTTCCGTCACGATGTAGCGCGGATTTGCCGGATCGGGCTCGATCTTTCGGCGCAGGGCGCTCATGTGCACGCGCACCGTGTCGTGCGTGGTGCCGGCGGCGGAATCCCAGACTCGGGCGATGATCTGTTCCATCAGCACCGGCTTGCCGGCGCGCGAGGCGAGCAGCTCGAGCAGCGCGTATTCGGTGCGCGTGAGCTTGATCTCGCGATCGCCCTGCATCACGCGGCGGTGCTCGAGATCGATCGACAGCTCGTCGAATCGGAGCGTCGTGAGCGACGTCGCGCTGTTGCGCCGCAGTTGCGCGCGGACGCGGGCCAGCAGTTCGGGAACGGAGAACGGCTTCGTGACGAAATCATCCGCGCCGAGGTCGAGCGCGCGGATCTTGTCCCCATCGCCGCCGCGCACCGAGAGCACGATGATCGGCGTGCGCGAGAAACGCCGCACCGCCGCGATCAATTCGAATCCATCGACGAGAGGCATCGCCAGGTCCGTCAGCAGCAGCTCCGGCAGATTCACGCGGAACGCCGCCAGTCCCGCTCGTCCGTCCGCCGCCGTGATGGTGTCGTAGCCGGCCGCGCGCAGCTCGTGCGAAAGCGATTCGCGGATGCCGGGATCGTCGTCCACCACCAGGATCGGCGGCTCGTCGTTCACTCGGAAGCCTCCACTGATTCGAACGTCGCCGCCGGCAGCTCGACGCGCGCCACCGCGCCGCCGCCGCTGCGATTCATCAGCACGAACGTGCCGTTGCTCGCCGCGGTCAGACCGCGGGCGATCTCCAGGCCGAGGCCGCGCTGCGTCACGTCCGAATCCGCGGGGACGCCCGGACCGCGATCGCGTACTTCGAGCCGAACCGACGCTTCCGCGCATTCGGCCGCCAGCTCGAGCGGCGTCCCGGCCGGCGCGGCGCGATGCGCGTTCTCCACCAGATTCACCATGATCTCCAGCACCAGCGACGGATCGACGAACGCGTCGGGGCAATCGCGCTCCACCGAGATCGTCACCGGCCGCGCCGCGAACAGCAGCGGCAGCGCCTCGCGCACGGCGTGGAACACGTCCGCGGGGGGCGTCGGCTCGGGATGCGGTGTGAAGCGTCCCGCCTCCAGCCGGGCGATGGTCAACAAGTTGTCGATCCGCCGATGCAGGCGCGCGGTCTCGCCATCGATCGCGTTCACCGCCTCCGCAAGCTCCGGCGCCGCCGCCGCGTGACGCTTGAGCGACTCCGTGTGAATGCGGATCGCCGTCAGCGGCGTGGTCAGGTCGTGCGACACCGCGCGCAGCAGCGAGGTCTTGAACGCGTCGCTCTGCCGCAACAGATCGAGGTGCGCGTTCTCCTCCGATTGCAGACGCCGCCGCTCCGCGTCCGCCGCCTGCTCGCGCGCCGCCACGAGGAGCCGCGTCACCACGAACGTCGAGAGCAGGAACGCGGTCAGCGCGCCCCAGTTCCGCGGATCGTCGATATGGAACGTGTGCAGCGGCGGGAGGAAGTAGTAGTTGTAGCCGGCTGTGGCGAGCAGCGAAACGACGACGCCGGCCGCGAGCCCGCCCCACATCGCCAGGAAGACCACCGCGCAGAAATAGACGAAGCCCATGGTGGTGGGATTCGTCTCCGTGGCCACGCCGGCCGCGGTCGCGACCGCGATCGCCGCAACCATCGCCAGCCACTTGCCCACGACGCGCACGCGACGTTCGTAACACGGGCTAAAGAGTT
>DASVRB010000448.1:0-2677 GCA_036388835.1 Thermoanaerobaculia bacterium
GAGATGCCGACCGAAGTCTTCGAGCGGATCGTCGAGCAGCTCACCGAGTTCCGCGGCTCGATCGACGGCGTTTTCCTGCAGAGCTACAACGAGCCGACCGTCGACCGCCGCTTCGTCGATCACTGCCGCACGCTGATGAACGCCGGCCTGCCGGTCGCGGTGCTGAGCAACGGCTCCGGTCTCACTCCCGCCAAATCGGACGCGCTGCTGAAAGCCGGCAAGCTCCGTTACCTCTGCATCAATCTCTCGACGCTCGACGCGGAGCGTTACGAGCGCGACCGCGGTGAGAACCATGTGCGCGTGGTGATGCGCAACATCGATCACGCGAAGAATCTCCCTCTTGCCGACGAGATGCGCATCATCGTCCTCGGCAGCGGCGACGAGGAGCATCGCGAGAACTTCGAAGCCGTTCGCGCGCGCTACGCCGGCAGCAACTTCGACGTGCAGCAGCACCTCACCGTCGATCGCGGCGCGTGGCATCTCGAGGTCGGCAAGAAAGCGGTGCAGCGCGTCGGCCGCCTGGCCGGCTGCGAGCTGATCGGCTCGCGCCCGCTGCAGCATCTGCACATCACCGCCACCGGCGACTCCATCCTCTGTTGCCAGGATTACGACGAAAACTATGTCGTCGGAAACCTGAAGACGCAGACGGTGCGCGAGGTGCTCGAAGGCGACGAGATGGCGCGCATGCGCCGCATGGCGTACGGCGTCGAAGAGTCGCCGGAAGATTTCATCTGCCGCTCCTGCGTGTTCGCCATCACGCGCTGAGCCGCGACGCGAACCAGCGCTCGAGGTTCTCGGCCGTACGCGCGGCGCGAAACTGTTCGACTACTTCGCGACCGCGTTCGCTCATCTTCGCGCGCAACTCCGCATCGCCGAGCAGCCGCACGAGTTGTTCTCCGAACGCAACGCGATCTCCCTCCGCCGCAAAGAGCGCGTAATCGCGCTTCGCGTCCCAACTGAGAAACGACGGAATCTCCGACAGCACCGCCGGCACGCCCCCCGCCAGCGCCTCGGCGGCCGGCAAGCCGAATCCTTCTTCAGAGCGCGACGTGCCGAGGAACACGTCGCAGGATGCGATGAGCCGCGCCATCTCCGCCGTGCTGATCGCGACGTGAAACTCTGACGCGAGCTCGTGCGGCTCCCCCTCCGCCGGCACCCACTGCGAGACGCGGACGAGGTCGAATTCCGCGCCGCGCGCACGCGCGTGCCGCACCGCGTCGTACCCAACGTCGATGCCTTTGAAGTCTGCCTGCGCCGGTCCGACCAGCAACACGCGCGGCGTTCCTGTTCGCGGAACGGGCGATTGGTAAAACTCGTCGTCGACGATCTGCCCGACGTACGTCGCGTCATCGTGAAACTCGCGGCAGACCGGCACGAGATGCGGCGAGACCGTGATCTTCGGCAGCGGCAGGCGGTACGCCGCGTCGATGTACGGCTTCTGCGGCTGATACGCGGTGAACGAGCCTTCGTAGCCCTGACAGAAATGCACGCCGCGCGTCCCCGCCAGCGCGTACGTGTGATGCAGCGTGGTCCAGAACGTCCCCACGATGAAGTCGTACCGCGCGGCATCGAGCTCGCGGAAATCGGCGAGGTGCAGCCAGCGCGCACGCGATTCGCGCCACGTCAGCGGTCCGCCGCGCGTGACCAGCGTGACCTCGTGTCCGCGATCGGTGAGCGCGTCCGCATGCGCGACGGCGACACGCGTGCCGCCGGCGATGGCGGTGTCCTCGAGCAGATACGCGATCCTCAACGCCGCAGCTCCAGCAGGCGATACGCGTAAACCCCGCGGCGATACAGCTCGACGTAGCTCCGCCCGCTCGCGAGCAGCTCGTCAATTTGTTGACCAGTGAGATCGAGATCGGCGATCAGCGCCTCGCGATATTTCGGGATGCGCTGCATGAAGTAGTCGACCGTCGGCGGCGCCTTCGCGGACAGATCGACTTCATCGATCAGCGCGAAGCCGTGTGCACGCGCCGCCGCCACGAACGCGTCGTAGCGGTGCAGCGTCCCTTCATCCTGCAACGCGAACTCATCGAGCACGACGACGTGCGAGGTCAGCTCGCGTGCTTTTCCAAACAGCGCATTCGACTCGATGTACTGCGACGACTCCTGGAAAAAGACCGCATCGAACGTGGACGCGGAAGCGAACTGTTCGAACGCAACGCACTCCACGCGAACCGCGTCGCCGTACCGCTCTCGCACCATCGCGATCTGCTTGTCGTCCGGCGTGATGCCGATGGCGTCATACCCGAGGCGCGTCAGCCGATGCAGCGTCGTCCCGAGCCCGCATCCCGCCTCGAGTACCCGCGCCGGCGCGCCCGGCAATCGCGAAAGCAACAACTCCGTCGACCGCTCCTGCGCCGCCGCCAGCGTGTCGTCCGCACTCTCGAACAACCCGTAATGCAGATACGACGGCAGCACCCCTTCTTCGTGCGTGAGGATGTGCATGAAGACGTTGAGTGGGTAGTAGAACTCTCGCCAGGGGACGGACACGGGGCGGGATTCTAGTGCCTCGGGTTCCTCGGTTCCTCGGTTCCTCGGGATCCTCGGAGTTCCTCGGAGTTCCTCGGGTTCCTCGGAGTTCCTCGGGTTCCTCGGAGTTCCTCGGAGTGAAAGCGGCGACTGGCGTCGCCGCACTCCAAACAGCGCATTCGACTCGATGTACTGCGACGACTCC
>DASVRB010000449.1:0-3752 GCA_036388835.1 Thermoanaerobaculia bacterium
ACGAGCATCACGCCGCCGGGTGCGAGCGCGTCGTGCGTGTTGCGCAGCACGGACATGCGCGCTTCTTCGGACATGATGCTGAAGGGGATGCCGGCCAGCACGTAGTCGGCGCTGCCGAGGGCGAGCTCGCGGAGCACCTCGCCGATATCACCACCCGAGCGATGAAAAACGCGCAGGCGAGGGTCGGTGAAGTTCTGTTTGAGATGACGGACGAAATCGTCGTTGATCTCGAACGTCAGCAGCGTCGCGTCGGGACGCATCCGCTTCAAGATCTCGCGCGTGATCGTGCCGACGCCGGGGCCGATCTCCACGAACACCCGCGTGCGCGCCCAGTCGACGTCGCGCAGGAGGTTCGAGACGAGGTAGCGCGAGCTCGGGATGAGCGAGCCGAGCATGCGCGGGTTCTTGAAGAAGTTTCGTGCGAAGACCAACGCTGAATCTTTTTTGTCGCTCACGGAGACGCCTTATTCACGATTTCGCTGCTCCCGTCAATGCAGGGCAGCGCGCTACGTCGCCGCCATTGCCGCGCGATCGGCGCGGACGCGGACGATCGCGCGGAAGACGAGGTAGAGCGCGAGCGCGATCAGCGCCGCCGAGGTGATGCCGTTCACCATCGCCACCGGATCGACGGTTGCGCCTGAGAAATTCGAGATCGTCATGCGCAGCAGCGCGTACAGCGTGGTCGCGAGCACGAACAACATCGGCAGCAGCGTGTAGGCAATGCGCTGTCTGCGCTGATGCAGCCACACCGTGATCGCGAGCAGCGTCAGCGCGGCAAGCAGTTGATTCGACGCGCCGAACAGCGTCCAGAACTTCCCCCAGCTTCCGGCAGGGGCGAACGCGACAAAGTAGACCGGCAGCGCCACGGTCATCAGCGTCCCGACCCATGCACCGAGACGCGTCGGCCAGCGGAAAAGCTCCTGCACGATGTAGCGACCGAGGCGCGTGGAGACATCGACCGTGTCGAACACGAACGTCGAGAACGCCATCGCCCCGAACGTGATCGCGAAATTGCGGTACTTCTCCCCGATCAGCAGCGTCATGAACTCGCCGATGCCGTTGCCGTAGATCGTGCCCGGCTTGAGGCCGGTGAGGTCGCCCTGCGCGACGATCATCACCGTGACCATCGCGATCAACGCAACGAACGCTTCCGCGAGCATGCCGCCGTAGCCGACCGCGCGCATGTGCGACTCGCGGTCGATCTGTTTGGACGTCGTGCCGGAACAGACCAATCCATGGAATCCGGAACAGGCGCCGCACGCGATCGTGACGAAGAGAAACGGGAACAACAGTCCCGTCGCTTTGCCGGTGTCGAAGGCTTTGAACGCCTCCTGCTTGATGTCGTAGCCGCCGAAGAAGATGCCGACCACGCCGAGCGCGAGCGCGAAATAGAGAATGAAGCCGCCGAGGTAACCGCGCGGCTGCAGCAGCGACCAGACCGGCACCATCGACGCGACGCAGCAATACGCGAGGATGAGGATCGCCCACCATTTCGCGTCGAGGATGAAGTACGTCGAGACCTGCGTGCCGAGCCACACCATCACGAACGTCGCCGGCACAAAGATCACGGTGAGCAGCCAGAGCGGCGGATTGAGATACCGCTGCACGAACCCCATCACCACCGCGAGCAATAGATAGAAGACGCTCGCCGCGGCCACCGCACCGCCCGGATGGAAGGCGGTTGCCGCCGACGCCATCTCCTCGGTGCCGGTGACGAAGCTCGACGAGGTGATGTCGGCAAACGCGACGATGACATAGACGAGCGCGAGCCAGATGAAGGCCATCATCGCCACGCCGGCGCGCGCGCCGAGGTGCTCGCGGGTGATGTCGGCGATCGAGCGCGCGCCGTGGCGCACCGACGCGGCCAGCGCGAGAAAGTCGTGCACCGCGCCGATCAGCACCACGCCGAGGCCGATCCAGAGCAGACACGGCACCCAGCCGAACTCCTGACAGGCGATGATCGGCCCCGCGATCGGCCCGGCGGCGGCGATCGCGGCAAAGTGCTGGCCAAAGAGATAGAACGGTTTGGTCGGGACGTAATCGACGCCGTCGTTGAGCTGATGCGCCGGCGTGACGCGCGCGTCGTCGAGCTGCATCTGCCGCGCGATCCAGGAGCCGTACAGACGGTACGCGAGCGTGATCGCGGTCAGAAATCCGATGGCGATGAGCGTGAGCTGCATGGCGGCGGATTGTAGGAGGTTTGGAGTGCGGCGAGGCGAGTCGCGGCTTTCACTCGTGGTCTTCCCCGCCGTCCCCGCGAGCCGCAGGTAAAGCGGCGACTGGCGTCGCCGCACTCCAAACTACGCCAGGAGCTCTTCGTACTCTTTGTGCCGCTTGATGAACGCGGCGACGAAGCTGCACGGGGACGATGGTGTGCGTGAATCGCAGGTTTGGAGTGCGGCGACGCCAGTCGCCGCTTTCACTCGTTGTCTTCCGCGCTGTCGCCGCGAGCCGCAGGAAAAGCGGCGACTGGCGTCGCCGCACTCCAAATTACGCCAGGAGCTCTTCGTACTCTTTGTGCCGCTTGATGAACGCGGCGACGAAGCTGCACTGCGGCACGACGGTCAGCTTCTTCTCCCGCGCGTGGTCGAGCCCGTGCTTCACGAGCTCCCCCGCGATGCCGCGGCCGGAGAGCGCGTCGGGGACGATGGTGTGCGTGAAGACGATGCGGTTCGGATCCTCGAGGTCGTAGGCGGCAAACGCGACCTGTCCGTCGACGGTCGTCTCGAACTGCGATTCCTGTTCGTTGTTGCGGATGTCGTACGTCGTCATGCGCGGATTGTGGTGCAACGGGCAGGCCGCCCCGACGTCACCGCCGCCTGAACGCGGCCAGTGCGGCCTCGAGCATTTCGCGCGGCGTGGCCGCGTCGATGCCGTCGATGCCGAGGTGCTGCAGGGCGGCCGCGAGCGTCTCGCGAATGCGTGACTCATCCAGCGTCGGCAACGGCAACGCACCGTCGCGCTTGCCCAGCTTCGCCCCGTCCGCATTCACGACCAGCCGCACGTGCGCGTACTCCGGCGTCGGATAGCCGAGCGCGCGCTGCAGCGCGATTTGGCGTGCGGTGGAGTCGAGCAGATCGACGCCGCGAACGACCTGCGTCACCCCCTGCTCCGCATCGTCGACCAGGACCGCGAGCTGATACGCGAACAGGCCGTCGGCGCGACGCACCACAAAGTCGCCGGTGCGCGACGACACGTGCTCTTCAATTCGGCCGCAGAGGAGGTCGTCGAAGGCGATGTTCTGGTCGGGCGCGTGAAACCGCACGGCGCGCGCGACCTTCCCTTCGGCCAATCCGTTGCGGCACCAGCCGGGATACACCGCCTCGGCGCCGAGCGGCGCGGACGCGGCACGCTGCAGATCGGCGCGCGAACAGGCGCAGTCGTACACGAGCTTCGCGTCGCGCAACCGCTGTAACGCCGCCTCATACAGATGCGTGCGCCGCGATTGCCACACCACCTCGCCGTCCCACTCCAACCCGTATCGCTGCAACGCGCCGAGGATGTCCTCGGCGGAGCCACGCACCACGCGAGGCGTGTCGATGTCCTCGATGCGCACGAGCCAGCGGCCATTCGCGGCCCGCGCAAAGAGCCACGACGCCACCGCGGCCACAAGGCTGCCGAGGTGCAGCGGGCCAGTGGGCGATGGCGCGAATCGGCCGGTGGGAGGCACGACGGGGAACATAGCGCGAAACGGTTTCTGTGGAGCGGCGGGCTTCAGCCCGCCGGCAAGAGAGAACCCGGCGGGCTGAAGC
>DASVRB010000450.1:0-1912 GCA_036388835.1 Thermoanaerobaculia bacterium
GGTTGCTGGTTGCTTGTGAGTCATTGCTGAACGGCAGGCGCCGTGAGCCGACCACTGACAAGCAACCAGCAACCAGCAACCAGCTTCACACAAACGTCTCCCACGGCGCCGGCCGCGCCAACAAATACCCTTGCCCTTCGCTGATGCCGAGGTCTCGGCAGACCATCAACTGCTCCTCGGTCTCGATCGCTTCGGCGATGGTGCGGGCGCCGATCGTGTCGGCGCAGCGGGCGACCAGTTCGACGAGGCGGCGGCGGATCGGATCGCTTTCCACGCCGTGGAACAGCGAGTGGCCGACTTTGAGGTAGTCCGGCTGCAGCTCGGCGACCGCTTCGAGCGTTGCGTAGCCGGAGCCGCAGTCGTCGATCGCGATCATGAAGCCCATCTTCTTCAGCTCGTGCAGCGTGCGGCGGAAGGTCGGGTAGTCGCGAATCGCGCTGCGCTCCGTCACCTCGATCACCACCTGACGATTGCACGAGAAGAACGGCTCGAATACGTCCGTGCCGCGATGCTGGAGCTGTTGAATGAAGTGCGATTCGAGATTGAAGAATAGGTAGCCGCGGCTGCAGACGTCGTCGAGCCACGGCATGACGTTCTGGATGCAGAGCGCCTCGAGGTCCCACACCAGGTCGAAGTCGCGCGCGAGCTCGAACAGCACTTCCGGGTTCTCGAGCTCCGTGCCGGCGGGGCCGCGCGACAGCGCCTCGTAGCCGACGATGGTGCGGTCGGCGAGGTTCACGACCGGCTGAAAGACCGTCGTGATCAGCTTGTCATGCACGGTGCGCAGAAGGCGCTCGCGCATGGAGTGGTAGTAGCGCGTCTCACGCCGCTCCGCGCTGTCTTTCGCCTCGCGCACGGCGTTGTAGAGGATGCGCGGCGCGAAGAGCGGCTGCGGCTGCGTGGTCGCGCCGCCGGTGAAGACGACCACTTCTTCTTTCAGCGCCGCGTCGACCGGCAGCGACTTCAGCGCGGCACGTGCGACGCGCTCGAGATCGCGCGCGGTCTGCGCCACCGGAACGTCCTGCGGCTCGCGGCTGAAGCAGTAGAAATCGTTCGCGCCGGAGTGACTGGTGCCGATGACCACGTCGTTGCCGAGGATCGGCGTGACCATCACGCGCAGCCCGCGAACCAACTCGCGGCGGAGGTTGTCGAACGCGTCCCACAGATGGCGCTCGCCCATGCGGAACAGCGGCTCGACTTCGATGCAGAAGACGGACAGGGTGTCGCCGCCTTCAACGATGCGCCGCAAGTCGTCGATGACGACGGCAAGCGTCGGCACCTCGGTGGTCGGATCGAAGAAGAGCTCGCGCAAGCGCGCCGCCTGATCGGTGCGCAGCGTCATCGTCCACCACATGTCGTCGCGCACCGACAGCATCTCGTCGATCACGCGGCGCAGCGTTTCGGGACGGACCGGCTTGATGAGATAGCGGTCGGCGCCCATCCGCAGCGAGCGCTCGCGATTGAGCGTGTCGGCCGCGCCGGTGAGCATCACGATCGGCGTGGCCTGCGTCACCGCGCTCGCCCGCATCGCGCGAATCAACTCCCAGCCGCTCTCGCCGCCGCTCAGGTCGATGTCGACGAGGGCGATGTCGGGCCGCTCTTCTTCCGCCGCCGCAACCGCATCGGCGACGTTGGAGCACCACACGGTCCGATACGACGCCTCGGACATGGCGGCGCGCACGAACGCGCCAATGGTTTCGTCATCATCGAGAACGAGAATTACTGCCTGTTTTGTACGAGTCATACCGCAGCGGCGAAGTCTATCCTCTCGCGACGGGCACGACTGCCCGTCAGGGGACGAAATGCACTTCGAAACGAAAGCAATTCACGCCGGCATGCGCGTCGATGAGGAAACCGGCGCGATCACACCACCACTCCATCTGTCCACGACGTTCGAGCGCAACGAATCGGG
>DASVRB010000451.1:0-6696 GCA_036388835.1 Thermoanaerobaculia bacterium
CCCGGCGATCGTGACGTCCGAGACGCCGGGGTTGACCTCGATGACGACGAACGCCAGGCCTGGAAGCCGGAGATCGCGGATCGTGCTTCCGTCCGAACCTTCGTTAAAGGTGAACTGCGCGCAGCCGTCACAAGGGGAGGTCGGAGTGACGGTCGCGCGTGAGGTACCGACGCTGCCGTCAATGTCCACCGGATCGGTGATGGGCGGGAGCGTCGCGTTCGTCGTCACAGAGGAAATGGTGAAGACGATCTGATCGCGCCCCGGTGTCGCGTTGGCGTCGAGGATCGCCTGTTCGAGCGAGCCGGGGCCGGTGGTGGCGCCGCTCGTGACCGTGAAGGTCGCGGCGAAAAGCGAAGGTGCAGCGAGGAAGCAGAAAACCAACAGCGACGCCAGCCGGCGCGTGATTGCGATGCTCATCAGTTGAATGCCTTTCGGGGAGCGGAATCCCTGCGCCGCATTACGCACGCGCGCTCGGATGGTGTCAACCGGACGCAGCCGGTGACCGGCTTTTTTGCCGGCCCCCTCGTTGCCGCGGTCGAGATCAGCTTCGGAACAACGCGATCAATGCGAGACAGAGGGCCATCGCCATCAGCGCCCAGGTCGAAGCGGTCGGCACCGGCGCTGCGTCGACGGCGGCGTCGGTGTCAGTGATGGTGATCGTGGTGGTCGATTGGCCGAGCGTCGCGCCGCCGGTCGGATTGGTGAGCGTGACGGTGAACGTCTCGTTGGCTTCCGCAGCATCGTTATTCGTCAGCGGCACGACGATCGTCTGCGTGGTCACGCCCGGTCCGAATGTGAGCGTGCCGCTGGTCTGCGTAAAGTCGCCCGGCGCGGTAGCGGTTCCGTTCGCAGTCGTGTAGTCGACGGTGACTGTTCCTTCGCTGCCGCCGGTGCGGGTGACGGTGATGGAGACGGTGCCGGCGGCTTCATCGACGGTCCGCGTTGCGGTTTGGAATGCGACCGTGCCCGGCTGCGTCACGGCAATCGCGGCGCTCACCTCCGAGGTCGAATTCGGCGCGTTGCCCGGTGAGCCAACCGTACCGCGGTTCGTGGCGGTGGAGGCGATCACCTCGTCCGGCGTCGGCAGTAAGGTGGTGAACGTCTCGCTGAACGTGGCGATGCCGGCCGCATTTGTCGTGACGTTGAACGCGCCGATGAACGTGCGCGCGTCCGGGTTCCAGTCCTCATCCGAGAAAATCTCGATTTCGTAGGGCGTTAGTGGTGCGCTCGTGAGTGTGCCGGTGACGGTCAGCGCGCCGGCGGTCAGGCTCGCGGAAGTCAGGACCGGATAGTTCTGAAGTCCGTTCGCACCGCCGTCCGCATCGGGCGCTGCATCGTTCGGAGTGGGGCCGTTGTCGCCGAGATCGATGGCCAGCCCGTCGACGGTGATGGCGTTGCGGCGGATGTCGATTCCCGTCGACGAGATCACCTGGATGCCTGTCGTGCGAATGGTGTTGTTCTCGATCAGCGCGCCGTTCACGTTCGTGAGCTCCACACCAACGAACGAGTCGATGACGTTGCCGAGCAGTGCCGGCCCGGAGTCGGGAGCGACGATGTCGAAGATGCGGACACCAAAAAGCGTGTTGTTGCGGATCGTCACGCCGTCCGCTTGCTGCACAGTCAGCAACCCGATGGTGTTGCCGGCGGCGACGGTGCCGATCTGCGCGTCGTCGGCTCCGAAAACATTCACCTCCTGTGCGGTGGTCCGGATGACGACGTTTCCCGCGCCGAAGATGTCCAAGATCCCAATCTGGTTCGCGTCTGCCGTGGCCGGGCCGCCAATGGCATTGTCCGTGCCGGTGACGAACACTCGTTCGGCCGTCACGATGTCCGTCACCGTCACGTTCGACGTGGTGATGGTGAGAGGAGAATCAAGCCCGGCATTGCCGAGAACGATCGAGCGGACCGTGCTGCCTGCCGATCCGGCTACAAATGTGAGCACGTCATCGCCTAAAGAGATGAAGTTCGTGTCGATCCGGTAGCGGCCGGCCGGCGTCCGCGCACCGGTGATGTCGATGGCGTCCGTGATCGTCGGCAGGCCGGTGGTGATGACGACATCGGTGGCGAGGACGATCTGGTCGCGGCCGGGAGTCGCGTTCGCGCTCACGATCGCCTGTCGCAGCGTTCCGGGACCGTCATCACCGCCGTCGGTCACGGTGAACGTGGCGGCAAATACGGCCGGCACAGCAAAAAGAGTGAGGAAAAGCACGCCAAAGCGGCGGCAAAGCAGCGGGTAGTTCATAGATTTTCCTTTGCGAGCGGAGTGACGCGGCACCGGCAGTTACGCATTATCCGCCCACCGTGTCAACCGCAACGCGGCGCTTCAGTTAGACTCCCGCGCGCATGGAAGCCTTGGAGTCGCACCTCGACAGCTCGTCCGCCGATTTCGCCGCGAATGCGGAGCGGATTCAGGGGCTGGTCGACGAGCTGAAAAAGCGCGTCGAGACGGCGCGGCAGGGCGGCGGTCCGAAGTATCTGGCGCGGCATGTCGAGCAGGGGAAGATGCCGCCGCGCGAGCGGATCGCGGCGCTGCTCGATCCCGACACGCCGTTCCTCGAGCTCTCGCCGCTGGCCGCGAACGGGATGTACGACGATGACGCGCCCGCGGCCGGCATCATCACAGGCGTCGGCCGGGTCAACGGGCGCGAGTGCCTGATCATCGCCAACGACGCCACGGTCAAGGGCGGAACGTACTTTCCGATGACGGTGAAGAAGCATCTGCGCGCGCAGGAAGTGGCGCTGCAGAACAATCTCCCGTGCATCTATCTGGTCGACTCGGGCGGCGCGTTCCTCCCGCTGCAGGCGGAGGTGTTTCCGGACCGCGATCACTTCGGCCGGATCTTCTTCAATCAGGCGGTGATGTCGGCGCAGGAGATCCCGCAGATCTCGGCGGTCATGGGCTCGTGCACCGCCGGCGGGGCGTACGTGCCGGCGATGTCGGACGAGGCGGTGATCGTGAAGAACACCGGCACGATTTTCCTCGGCGGACCGCCGCTGGTGAAAGCAGCAACGGGCGAAGAAGTGACCGCCGAGGATCTCGGTGGTGCGGACGTGCACACACGTATCAGCGGTGTCGCCGATCACTTTGCGGAAGACGACCCGCACGCGATCTCCATCGTGCGCAACATCGTCGAGAACCTGCGGCTCGAAAAGCAGGAGCCGCCGACGCGCATCGCCGTCGAAGAACCGCTCTACGACGCGAAGGAAATCTACGGCGTCATCCCGAAAGACCTGCGCAAGCCGTACGACGTGCGCGAAGTGATCGCACGCATCGTCGACGGCTCGAAGTTCCACGAATTCAAGGAGCGCTACGCCACGACCATCGTGACCGGCTTCGCGCGCATCTTCGGCTACAAAATCGGCATCCTCGCGAACAACGGCGTGCTGTTCTCCGAGTCGGCGCTCAAGGCGACGCACTTCATCGAGTTGTGCAACCAGCGCCGCATCCCGCTCATCTTTCTGCAGAACATCACCGGCTTCATGGTCGGCAAGCAGTACGAGCGCGGCGGCATCGCGAAAGACGGCGCGAAGATGGTGCACGCGGTGGCGAATGCGAGCGTGCCGAAATTCACGGTGATCATCGGAGGCTCGTTCGGCGCCGGAAATTACGGGATGTGCGGCCGCGCCTATTCGCCGCGCTTCCTCTGGATGTGGCCGAACGCGCGCATCTCGGTGATGGGCGGCGAGCAGGCCGCCGGCGTGCTGACGACCGTGAAGCGCGACCAGCTCGCGCGCGCCGGCAAGGAGCTGTCGCAGGAGGAAGAGCGCAGCATCGCCGATCCGGTGCTGGCGAAATACGAGGAGGAGGGGAGTCCGTACTATTCGACCGCCCGCCTCTGGGACGACGGCGTGATCGACCCCGCCGAAACGCGCATCTATCTCGGCCTAGGATTATCGATCTCGTACAACGCGAGAATTGCTGATCCGCGGTTTGGGGTGTTCAGGATGTGATGGTTGTTGTCGGTTGTCAGTTGTCGGTTGTCTGTGCTTTCGCCCGGGCGTTCAGCCACAGACAACTGACAACCGACAACCGATAACGACCACCGACGACAACTCACACCATGACTACCTGGTTCCTCTTCGACCTCGGCAACACGCTCATCAAGCTCGCGTACGAGCGGGTGCTGGAGAACATCTGCCGCGATTCTTCGGTGAAGCGGGATGAGCTGATCGATATTCTGGAATCGGCGGGTGGGTATCGCGACATGGAGCGCGGTGCGGTCACGTTCTGGGAGTTCTACGACATGCTTTGCGAGAAGAGCGGCTACCGCGGCTCGATTCGCGATTTTCATGCGGTCTGGAGCGACTTTTTCGACGGGCCGATTCTCGGCGTCGAGGAGCTGCTCGAGCGGATCCGGGTGCGCTATCGCGTGGCGTTTCTCTCGAACTCGAATGAAGTGCACGCGGAGCTGATCCCGAAGAAGTTCGCCACGCTTTTCCAGAAAGACGATCGCTTCGTCTTCTCGCACCGCTTCAAAGTCGCGAAACCCGATCCCGAGATCTACCGCCGCGCCCTCGAAGTCCTCGGCGCGCCTGCCGCCCAGGTCGTGTTCATCGACGACCTCCTCGAAAACGTCACCGCCGCCCGCTCCATCGGCATGCAGGCGTTCCAGTTCATCGACACGCTGACGCTGGTGAGGCAGTTGGAAGCCGAGAAGCTGTTGTAGCGCGCCTGCGGCGCGCTTACAGTCCGTTCGCGACGGTCTTCGTCAACTGATCCTCGCCGTACCAGCGGCGGTGGAACTCGAGCAGCGTGTCGCGGCCGGAGCCTTCGGCGGGGACGGCTTTCGTTCCTTCCGCGGGACGGAAGAGTTTCGGGACGTTGTAGAGCACGTATTCGAAGTTGCGCTTCGAGTACTCGTCACCGAGCTTCATGAACGACGCGCCGTCGATCGAGAACTTGGTCGTGCCGCGATAGGAGAGGTCGACGCGCGAGTAGCGCTTTTCCTTCAGTTTTTTGGCGAACTCGAGGAAGGCGGTGTGCACGTCGATCGGGGTCTGGCGGAAGCTGAGACCCTTGAGGTCGTACACCACCACGCCCGGCACCACGTAGTACTGATAGTGCGCCGAGACTTCCATCCCGTTGAACGCGGAGTTCTCATGAAGGATGTCGTTCACCGGCTCCTGCAGCAGGAGCAGGTTCGCGGAGTAGCCGATCAGCGCCGCGACCAGCGGCGTGCCGACGAAGACGAGCTTTTTGTTGCGCAGCGCGGGCAGCGGAATGGCCACCCGTTCGAGCTTGAGCTGGCGTTTGATCATCGTCCCGAAGGACGTTTTTCTTTTGGAACGGGGTGAGCTCGGCGGCTCGACCGGCACTGCGTAGTAAGCGATGGAGAGGAGCAGCCCGGCGGCGATCGACAGCACCCCGACCGGGCGGAAGACCAGAAGTGCGCCGAGGCCGAAAAGATAGAGGACCCAGCTCGCGTAGTTGATGCGGGAGCGGAGCCGCTGCGCGCGCTCGCGATAGAAATTTTCGTCGAGCACTTCACTGCAGTGCTTGCAGCGAATGGCGTTCGGCGGGACGGCACCGCTGCAGAACTGGCAGACCTCGGTGTCGCTGTCGCTGGCGCGGCGTTTTTTGACCGCGAGATCGTCCGCGCGCCGTTTCTGGACTGCCAGATCGTCCGCCCGTCGTTTCGGAGGAGCCGAGTTGAGCAGGAGCAGACCGCAGCTCGTACAAGCCGCAGTTTCTGCTTCGTTCAGGGCATTGCACTCGGGGCATCGCATGGTCGTGTCTAGTGCAACCGGGCTGCCACGCTATTTATTTGATGGAGGCGAGGAAATCGTCACGCGATCGACGCCGGACACGACCGTGGCGAAGTGTTCTCCAGCGGTCCATTGAGGGACGTCAATAAGGTGTAGCATCCGCGCGTGCATTCCGTCGACGAGCTGTTCGCGCTCGTCGTCCGTGAGCAGGACGATGATGCGCGGTGGACTGCCATTCAGGAGCTGCATGCGCTGAACACGCGCGAAGTGTTCGAGCGCGCGATGCAGCTCTGCCGCAGCACCGACGCCGCGGAGCGCATCAGCGGCGCGGACGTCATCGGCCAGTTGGAGAGCTTTTCCGAAGACGGCATCCGCACCCTCGTCGAGATGGTCGACGATCCCGATGCGAAAGTGGTCGAGTCGGTGATTCACGCGCTCGGTCAGCAGCGCCATCCGCGCGCCGTCGATGCGCTGGTGCGCGCGGCGCAGCACGAATCCGCCAACGTCCGCTGGGCCGCGGCCAACGCGCTCGAAGATCACATCGCCGATGAGCGTGCCGAGCGCGTGCTGCTCGCGCTGATGCGCGACGGCGACAACACCGTGCGCGACCGGGCCACGTTCGCGGTCGGCAGTCTCTCCGATCGCGATACGCCCCGCATCCGCGCCGCGCTCGCCGAACGTCTGCAGGACGGCGATGCGGCGGTCGCGAACGAAGCGGCGCTCGGTCTCGCGCGCCGGCGAGACGCGCGCGCGATTCCATACATTGCGGTGGCCATCGAGTCGCCGGAGAGCGAGATCGAGGAAGCGGCCGAGGAGATCACCTCACCCGACATGCTCACCGAGCTCCTCAAAGCCCGCGATGCCTTGGGCGACGCGATGGGTCTGCAACAGTTGATTCAACGCTGCAGGGCGCGGTTATAGATCGCCACGTCGTTCCTGTGGAGCGGCGGGCTTCAGCCCGCCGGCCGTCAACATTCGGCGGGCTGAAGC
>DASVRB010000452.1:0-31201 GCA_036388835.1 Thermoanaerobaculia bacterium
CGCGTCGGGCGCGATGCGCACTTCCGCACCCGCGCGAACCTTGCCGAGGACCAGCAATTCGTCGCCGCGTGCAACGTCGTCGAAGCGCGTCGGGTAGAACCATTCCGCGCCCGCATCGCGAACTTCGACTGCAGTGCCGAGGGGGCGTTGCAGCTCCGCGATTGCGCCGGCGGCGCGCGAGGTCGCCTCGCTGAACGGCAGACGGACGATGCGTCCGCGGCCCGCGGTGATCGCGCGTGCGGACGCCGCTTCCTCGCGACTGCCGAGGATCAGCGCGTGCACGCGAGCGTTCGCCGGAAGCGCGTTCACCGCCGCGTGAATGTCGCTCGCGCTGGTGGCGCCGACGGTCGCGACGAGATCGCTCGCCACGATCGCGGTGCGCGAGCCGTGGCGCGTTTTCAGATCGCGCAGCATCGCGGCCACGTCCGTGCCGCCGAGGAACAGCCGCGTGCGCAGACGATCGCCAATCGTGCGCGCCAGGTCCGCCGCCCTCCCCTCGGTGAGCGGCACGACGTCGTTGTCGAAGGCGACGATCTCCACGCGGTCGTTCGGCGGCATCGCCGCGAGCAGCGCTTCGAGTGCACGGATGCGCGGCGCGGCGCCTTCCGCCGAGGAAGCCGACGTGTCGACGTACAACAGCCATTCACTCGTCCGTTGCGCCGGTGTCGCGGCGACATTCGGCTGCAACGCCGCGACGTAAAAATCGCCGGCGCGCAGCACGCGCGACGCGTTGTCGGTCGCGCGCCACGTCATCACCACGTCACGGTCCGGCGTCCAGTCGCGTTCCTCGAACGTCGTCACGTCCGCGGTGCTGGTGGTCATCGCGCCGGTCGGCCGCTCGCCCGGAATCGGAGTGGCGATCGCACGGAAAGACAACTTCTTGACCTTCGGAAGACCGCGCAGCGGCAGCGAGTACGTGCGGACGCCGTCGCGCATCGGCAGCAGTTGCGAGTACGACAGCACCAGCCGCACCGGCGCGTTCGGCGCGATCGGGAAAATGCGCGCGGAGAAACGGTTCCCCTGATCCTGCTCGAGCAGCGCCGGATCGCGCATCTGGTGGAAGAACTGCTCGTACACCTGATTCGCGCGCAGCCGTTCGACGACCTCCCCTTCCATCAGCTGCCCGTTGATCTCGTACGCGAACCGGCTGATCGCCGCGTCGGACGGCAGCGTCGCGGTGAACCGCCCCTCTGTCACCTTCGCCCGCGGATTGCGAAACCGCAGCTCGAGCTCCGTCAGCGAAAGCATCCCGTGAATGGCCGTACGCGCGGTGAGCTCTTCGAGCACCAGCTCCTGCCCGTCCGGATCGGCAAACGTGAGCGGCGCGACCGCTGCCGGCGCAGCAATCGCCGGCGCCACGGTCGCGGTGGCCGTAGCCGCTTTCGGAGCGGACGCAGCCGACCCGGTCGCAGGCGGCTGCTGCAGGTCATAACGGATAGCAAGAAGGATCAGTACCGCGGCGGCAAACGTACGCATGAGGGGTTAGACGAGGGAGAGGGCGGGAACGAAACCTTCGAGTTCCTCGGAGTGCCTCGGAGTTCCTCGGTTCCTCGGAGTGCCTCGGTTCCTCGGTTCCTCGGTGCCTCGGTTCCTCCGGGGCTCAGTCCGTGGTTCGCCCGCGCAGCCAACCACTCCGAGGGACTCCGTGGAACTCCGAGGAACCGAGGAACCCAGGCACCGAGGAACCGCCCCCGTCCACGCACAAACGTGAACCCCGTCACGGCGCCGGCCGCGACCGTGGCTTATCTTCATCCGTAACGCCCATCGCCCCTTTTGTTATTGGTAGTGTAGAATCCCCAGCCGGTCCCCCAATCAGTGAGTTTTCGTCTTGCGTGCGCTTCGCGTGCGCCGGTCAGGTCCAGGAGAAAACATGTCGTTCCTCAAACCGTGTCGTGTCGCGGCGTTCTTCGCCGTGTGTCTGCTGTCCGTCTTTGCCCCGGCGGCGCAGGCTGTTCCGGTGACGTTCCTGAGCGTCACCAGCGGCGACTGGAACGACGGCGGGACCTGGAACCAGTTGGGCGCCGTGCCGGATGCCGACGACATCGTCGTGATCGCCGACAACACCACCGTCACCGTCACCGGGCCGAGCGACGTGGCGGGCACCGTGTCGTTCAGCCCGAGCTCGTTCGGTGCGTCGCTGCAGATCGCGTCGGGCGCGGGGCTGGCCGTGTCTGGTGACGTCACGATCAGCGACGGCGGATTCGCGGACGCCACGCTCGACGTCGGCGACGGCTCTCTCTCCGTCGGCGGCAAGATTCACATCTACGAAGGGATCAACGGCGGCGTCGGCAAGTTGATCATCGGCTTCGGCGACGCCTCCTGCGGCAATCTGTTCATCACGACGTCGACGCCCGCGGACGCGCGCATCGAGTTCAGCGGTCCCGGCCTGCTGACCATCCGCGGCAACATGGACTCGACAGGCGAGCTGGCGAACTTCGCCGCCGGCGGCGGATCGACGGTCGTGTATGCGGGCAGCGGCACGCAGAACATCGGCGAATACGCGTACGAAAATCTCACCATCGCGAACAGCACCGGCACCGTCGAAGCGGCCGGGCCGATCAGCGTCGACGGGATTCTCGACATTCAATCCGGCACCCTGCTGATCAAGAGCAGTTGGTCGGCCGGCCCCAGCGCCACGCTGCAGATGGCCGGCACGTCGTCGCTCGCGCTGGGCAACGCCACCACCACAGCGGTCACCGTGCTCCCCAACTTCGCGAGCTATACGCTCGGCAGCACGACCACCATCACGTACGGGGCGAATGCGGCGCAGCCGATCAACGCCAGCGTGCCGTACCAGAACCTCAAAGTGGCGTACACCGGCTCGGTCTCGAGCCTGACCAAATCGGCGAACGGCGACATGACCGTGCTCGGCGACCTGACCATCGATCAGACCGCACCCGGCAGCGTGAAGTTCTCGCCGAACGGCAACGTCGTCACCGTCAACGGCAGCATCCTCGGCGATGGCGGCGTGACGTTCGCCTCCGGCGGCGAGCTGCGCATCGGTGGCGACTACAGCAACACCGGCACCTTCACCGGCAGCAGCGGCACGGTCGTCTACAACGGCGGTCAGTTCCAGAACGTCCGCGCCGTCGCGTACAACAATCTCTACATCACCGGCACGAACACCAACGCCACGCTCGTCACGAATGGCGGCAGCGCCGTGACACTGAAGGTCGACTCCGGCAGCTACTTCGACCTGACCACGACCTTCACGGTCAGCGATGCGGTCACCATCGACGGCGTCGTCAACGGCACCGGCGACACGCTCACCATCAGTTCGGCCGCGGCCACCGTCTCGGGCGGCGGCGAGATCTACGCGCACGTCAACATCGGCAACCGCAGCATCGCCAGTAGTGCGGAGCTCCTGTTCGCCGGCAACGTCACCATCGGCGCGGCACAGACGGTCACGAACAACGGCACCGTCACCATCCTGAACAGTGTCGATGGCACCGGCGCCACATGGATCAACGCCGCGAACTCGTTGTTGACGGTGGGCGGGAACGTGATGCCGACCGGCTCGCTGGTCGCGACCGCCTCTCCGAACACCGTCAGTTACAACGGCCTCGGCCAGACCGTCGCCACCGGCACCTATCACCACCTCACCCTCACCACCACTCCCGTCGCGACGCCTGGCCTCAAGACGCTGCCGGCCGCGGCGCTCACGATCAACGGCGACCTGACCATCTCCGGCGCGGCGAACGTCACCGCCGCAAACGTGATCGACATCGGCGGCACGTTCACCCTCGACAACACCGCGACGTTCGACGCCGGCGCTTTCACCCATTCGGTGAAAGGTGACTGGCTGACGCCGGGAGGAACGTTCTCGCCCGACACCTCCACCATCACCTTCGACGGCACCGGACCTCAGACGGTCGACGGCGGGTCGTTCCACACGATCGAGTTCGACGATACCGGCGCGAAGACGATCGGCGGGGCGCTCAGTCTCTCCGGCAACTTCACGATTCTCGCGGGGGCCAATGTCGCGGGCGGGACGCACGCGATCTACGTCCAGGGCGACTGGACCGACACCTCCAACACGTTCGATCCCGGCAGCGGCACGGTCATGTTCTCCGGCAGCATCGCGTCGTCGATCAACAGCGGCACGTTCAACAACCTCACCATCGCGCAGGCGATCGGCGGCTCGGCGACGCTCGGCGGAGCGGTGGTCGTGAACGGCGACCTCACCATCAACAGCGGCTCGCTGAGCCTTCTGTCGAACAGCATCTATGTCACGGGCGACTTCGCCCTCGATGCCGGCGCGACGTTCGCGTTCAACAGCGGCAGCGCCAGCGTCGGCGGCAACGTCAACATCGACGGCACGATCACTACCGGCACCGGCTCGATGACGCTCGACGGCGCCGCCATTCAGACCTGGAGCGGCTCCACCACCGCGACCATTCACAACCTCGGGGTCAACAAGAGCGCGAGCCTCAATCTCGCGGCCGACCTCGACGTGAACGGGTACCTCACGTTGACGAACGGCGTCGTCGTCACCGGCCTCGAGAAGCTCAGCATTTCCGAAGGTCAGAACATCATTCGGACGAACGGCTACATCGACGGGACGCTCCACGCGACCCACACCACCACCGGCGCCAAGCTCTACCCGATGGGCACGACGCTCGGCTACTCGCCCGTCACGGTGACGATCGCGGCCGCCGGACAGCTCCAGATCTCGACCGAAGACAGCGCACATCCGAACAACACCGGCGGCAACGCGGAGATCCTCCAGAGCTACTGGACGTTCTCGAACAACACCATCCCGGGCGCGGTCGACCTGCAGTTCACCTGGCCGGCCGGCGCCGTCAACGGCACCGAGGCGAATTACGTTCTGGCGAACTACAACAGTGCGTGGACCCGGCCTACGTCGACGATCGTTCCGGCAACGCACACCGCGAACGCCACCGGCATCACCTCGCTCGCCGGCGACTGGACGGTCGGCGCGCCCGCGAGCGTCACCACCTCGTACGACCTCGAGATCACGACCGACGGCGCGGCCGACGCGGGCGCTCCGGAAAGCATCACCATCACCGCCGTCGACGGCCTCGGCAACACCGTCACCTCATACAGCGGCGATCACACGCTCGTCTTCGCCGGCGCCAGCAGCTCGCCGGGCGGCGACGATCCGGTCGTCTACGACAAGAGCGGCGCCCAGGTGCTGTTCGGCGCCAACACCGTGCTGGCGTTCACGAACGGTGTCGCCACCACCAACGCGATCTTCTACACGAACGAAACCGTCTCCCTGAACGCGAGCGAGCCGAGCGCCTCGGTCACCGGCTCCACCGCCGGCATCACCGTCGCCGCCGCACCACCGGCGGACCTCATCGTCAGCGACATCAACGCTGCCCAGACGCTTTACGCCAACGGCGCGTTCACCCTCAGCATCACCGCCGCCGACGCGTACGGCAACCCGTCCGCCGTCGCCGCCAACACCAACGTCACGGTCTCGACCGGCTCCTGCGGCAGTTGCACCGGCGCGCTGAGCGGCACGCTGCTCCTGCAGATCCCGAGCGGCAGCACGACCGCGAACTTCGGCGACCTCCGCTACTCGGTCGCGGAATCGAACGTCGTCATCAGCGCCGCCGCCTCGGGAGGCGACACGCTCACCGGCGTCAACACCGCGGCGCTCACGTTCAACGCGCAGGCGCCCGGCTACACCGTCACCACCAACGCCGACAGCGGTGCCGGCTCGCTGCGCGACGCGATCGCGCAGGCGAACAGCGGCGCGTGCGGCACGCCGTGCAACATCACCTTCGACATCCTCCCGGCCGGGGCATACACCTTCCAGCTGACGGCCCGCCTTCCGTCCATCAATGCGCCGGTCGTGATCGACGGCAATACGCAGGACGGCTTCACCGGCACCCCGATTCTGGCCATCAACGGCGCGCTCTTCACCGGCTCGACCGGCTTCGAGGTGAACGGCGGCAATTCGACCATCCGCGGCTTCATCCTGCAGAACCTCGGCGCCACCGCGATCAAGATCGCGAGCGACTTCAACATCGTGCAGAACTGCTGGATCGGCACCAGTCTCACCGGCACCACCGCCGCGGCCAACGGCACCGGCATCGGCATCTCCGGCAACAACAACACCATCGGCGGCAACGTCGCGGCGTCGCGCAACGTCATCTCCGGCAACACCACCGGCGTCTTCCTCTACGGCACCGCCAACAACAACTCCGTCACCGGCAACTACATCGGCACCAACGTCACCGGTACCGCCGCCATCGCGAACGGCAACGGCATCACTCTCTACGACAACGCCTCGCTCAACGTCATCGGCGGCAACACCGCCGCGCAGCGCAACGTCATCTCCGGCAACACCGCCGCCGGCATCTCGCTCGAAGGGACCGGCATCGCCAGCATCACGAGCGGCGGCATCGCGACGAGCTCCCTCGGCGGACAGGTGCTGAACAACCAGATCACCGGCAACTACATCGGTGTCGCGGCGGACGGCGTCACCGCGATCGGCAACGCTGCCGGCATCGACGTCGCGGCCGAGGCCGATAGCAATGCGATTGGTGCCGTGGGGGCGGGGAACGTCATCTCCGGCAACGGCGTCGGCATCCTCCTCAGCAGCGGCACCGTCACCAACACCTCCATTCGCGCGAACCTCATCGGCGTCGGCGGCGACGGCACCACCGCCGTCCCGAACGTCAACGGCGCGATCTCGCTCGTCGCCGCGTACGGCAACAGCATCGGCGGCCTCACCGCCGCGGAAGGCAACACCATCGCGAACAACGGTGGCGCCGGCGTCCGCATCACCGGCTCCGGCTCCGCGAACACCATCCTCGCGAACTCCATCCCCAGCTTCGGAACGCAGCCGATCGATCTCGACGGCGACGGCGCCGACGTGCAGGACCCCGGCGACGGCGACAACGGCGCGAACGGCAAGCAGAACTACCCGGTCATCGGCAGCGCCAACGTCAACAGCGGCAACCTCGACGTCGTCCTCTCCCTCGACGCCAGCGGCGCCGCGGTCACGAGCCTGCGCGTCGAGCTGTTCGAAGCGAATGCCTCGAACGGCCCGGTCAACTCCCTCGGCAGCGCATGCTTTGCCTTCGACACGCTGTCCGGTGCGTCGATGAGCGTGCCGGTCGGCACGGTGGTCGTCGGCGACAAGATCGTCAGCACCGCCACCTCGTACAACGACGCCACCTGCACCAGCCCGCTCTACGGCACCTCAGAAGTCTCGGCGGCGGCGGTCGTCACCTGCGTGGCGCCGACCGTCACCATCACCGGCCCCACCTCGACCTGCCCCTCCACACCCGTCACCCTCGATGCCGGCGCAGGCTTCTCCTCGTACCTCTGGACCAACGGCGCCACGACGCGAACCATCACCGTCACGCCGACCGCCACCGAGGCGTACAGCGTCACCGTCACAAACGCGAACGGCTGCCCCGCGACCGACTCCCACACCGTCACGGTCAACACCGCGCCGACCGTGACCATCACCGGCCCGACGACGGCGTGCGACAGCGCCACGCTCGACGCCGGCCCAGGCTTCGCCTCGTACCTCTGGTCGAACGGCGCAACGACGCGAACCATCACCGTCACGACCAGCAACACCTACAACGTCACCGTCACCGATGCGAACGGCTGCACCGCCACCGACTCGCACGCCATCACCATCACCGCCACGCCGGCCGCGACGATCACGCCGAGCGGCCCGACGACGTTCTGCGCCGGCGGCAGCGTCACGCTCACCGCGAGCAACGCCGCCTCGTACAGCTGGTCCAACGGTGCGACCACGCAGTCGATCGTCGTCACGGCCGGCGGCACGTACACCGTGCAGACGTCGAACGGCGGCTGCAACGCGACCTCGGCGCCAACGGTCGTGACCGTGCACGCGAACCCGGTCGTCAACATCACCGGCCCGACGAGCGCCTGCGACACCGCCACGCTCGACGCCGGTGCGGGCTTCGCGTCGTACCTCTGGTCCAACGGCGCAACGACGCAGACCATCACCGTCACGACCGGCAACACCTACAACGTCACCGTCACCGACGCGAACGGCTGCACCGCCACCGACTCGCACGCCATCACCATCACCAGCACTCCGGCCGCGACGATCACGGCCACCGGCCCGACCACCTTCTGCGCCGGCGGCAGCGTCACGCTCACGGCGAGCAACGCCGCGTCGTATCTCTGGTCGACCGGCGCGACCACGCAGTCGATCGTCGTCAGCGCCGCCGGCTCGTACAGCGTGCAGACGTCGAACGGCAGTTGCACCGCCACCTCGGCGCCGACGGTCGTGACCGTGCACGCGAACCCGATCGTCAACATCACCGGCCCGACGAGCGCGTGCGACACCGCCACGCTCGACGCCGGTGCCGGCTTCGCGTCGTACCTCTGGTCGAACGGCGCAACGACGCAAACCATCAACGTCACGACCAGCAACACCTACAACGTCACGGTGACGGACGCGAACGGCTGCACCGCGAGCGACTCGCACGCCATCACCATCACCAACACTCCCGCCGCCATCATCACGGCCAGCGGCCCGACCACCTTCTGCGCCGGCGGCAGCGTCACGCTCACCGCCAGCAACGCGGCGTCGTATCTCTGGTCGACCGGTGACACCACGCAGTCGATCGTCGTCAGCGCGGGCGGTTCGTACTCGGTGCAGACATCGAACAGCAGTTGCAGCGCCACCTCCGCGCCGACGACCGTGACGGTGCACAGCGCGCCGATCGTGAACGCCACCGGCCCCGCGAGCGCGTGCGACAGCGCCACGCTCGATGCCGGCCCCGGCTTCGCGTCGTATCTCTGGTCCACCGGCGCAACCACGCAGACCATCACCGTCACCACCAGCGGCACCTACACCGTCACCGTCACCGACGCGAACGGCTGCACCGCGAGCGACAGCGACAACGTCACGATCACGACGTCGCCGGTGGTCAACATCACCGGCCCGGTGAGCTCGTGCGACAACGCTACCCTCGACGCCGGCCCCGGTTTCAGCTCGTACCTCTGGTCGACCGGTGAGACCACGCAGACCATCGTCGTCAGCAGCAGCGGCGCGTACAGCGTGACGGTCTCGAACGGCACCTGCAGCGCCAGCGACTCGCACAACGTCACCATCAGCAACACCGTGACCCCGGTGATCAGCGGTCCGACCAGCGCCTGCGCATCGCAGAGCGTCACGCTCGATGCCGGCGCCGGCTTCGCCTCGTATCTCTGGTCCACCGGCGCGACCACGCAGACCATTGCCGTCAACGCCAGCGGCACGTACAGCGTCACGGTCACGACGGCCGGCGGCTGCAGCGGCAGCGATTCGCACAACGTCACCATTCACCCCTCCGCCACCGCCACCATCACCCCTGACGGACCGACGACGTTCTGCAGCGGTGAAGATGTGGTGCTGACCGCGAGCGCCGGCTCGTCCTGGCTCTGGTCGAACGGCGCCACGACGCAGTCCGTCACCGTCACCGCGAGCGGCAGCTACAGCGTCACCGTCACGGACGGCAACTCCTGCAGCGCGACCTCGGCGCCGACGACGGTCGCCGTCAACACGCCGCCGTCCGTCACCATCGGCGGGCCGACCTCGACGTGCGAAGGCTCGCAGGTCGTCCTCGACGCCGGCTCCGGTTTCGCGAGCTATCTCTGGTCGACCGGCGAGACGACGCAGACCATCACCCTCACGCCGGCCGGCACCGCGAGCTACACGGTGACGGTGACGAATGCGGCCGGCTGCTCCGCGACCGATTCGCACAGCGTCACCGTCAGCGCGAATCCGACCGCCACCATCGCGGCGCCGCAGAGCGTCTGCACCTCGACCGGCGGCCACACCGCCAGCGTCGGCGTGCAGCCGGGCGCGTCGTACTCCTGGACCATCAGCAACGGCACGATCGACTCCGGTGCGGGCTCCGACACCATCAACTTCACGGCCGGTTCGCAGGGCACGGTCACGCTCAGCGTGATCGTGAACGACGGCTCCTGCACGAGCTCCGGCAGCGTGCAGATCCCGATCGCCCCCACACCGTCTGCGACCATCAACGCGCCCTCGTCCGCGAACGCGAACGCCACCGGCCTCTCCGCGAGCGTCCCTGCGCAGGCCGGCGCCACATATCAGTGGACGATCCTCAACGGCAGCATCCTCTCCGGCGCCTCGACGAACGCCATCACCTTCAAGGCCGGCGCGAGCGGCACGACGAAACTGATGGTCACAGTGACGCTGAACGGCTGCTCCGCGAGCAGCTTCCACAACGTCGCCATCAACGGCACGCAGCAGCCGACCACCGCCGACATCGCGGTCGCGAAATCGGCGCCGCCCACCGTGCAGGCCGGCGCGCTCCTCTCCTACAGCATCGACGTGACGAATCACGGCCCGGCCGATGCGGGCGACGTCCGGATGATCGACACGCTCCCCGCCGGCGTGACGGTCATCAGCATCAATGACGGCCCGTGGAGCTGCAGCACCTCGAACGGCCGCGTCACCTGCAGCGGCCCGCTGCTCGCCGGCTCGAACCGACTCATCACAATCACCGTCAGCGCGCCGCAGCAGACCGGCGCAATCACGAACACGGCCCGCGTCGAAAGCGACATCACCGACCCGGTTTCGAACAACAACGTCTCGTCCGTGACCACGAACGTCACGGCCGCGCCGGTGAACTGCTCGACCGTGCCGCCGTCGTTGATCGCCCCCGCCGACAACGCCAGCGTCACTTCGCCGGTCGCGTTCAGTTGGAGCGCGGTCGCCGGTGCGACGGAGTACGAGCTCTGGTTCGTGACCGCGGACGGCACGCTGCTCGCCGGCACCACCGCCAGCACCTCGGTTTCGAAACAGGTCCCGAGCGGCAGCAGCAACTGGTACGTGGTCGCGCGTTTCGCCGGCGACTGCACGCCGCTGACGTCCGCGCAGCGCGCGTTCACGGTCGCGCAGTCGGGCAATTGCGCGACGCACGCGACGCCGCAGCTCACCTCGCCGATCGCGAACAGCACCACCGGCGCGAACGTGACGTTCGCCTGGACGCCGGTGCCGCAGGCGATCGGCTACCGCATCTGGATCGAGGCCAACGGCACCGGCGCGCAGGACCTCGGCACGACAAACGGCGCCATCACCCTCACCGCCGACGTGCCGCCCGGCGCGCTCGTCGCGTACGTCGACGCGCTCTTCAGCGGCTGCCCGTCGACCCGTTCAGCCGCGGTCGCGTTCAACGTGCCGCGTCCCGATCCGTGCGGCGCACGCACGTCGCCGGTCGCACTGACGCCGGCCAGCAACGCGACGGTCAATTCGTCCAACGTCCACTTTGCCTGGAGCGCGGCCGCGAGCGCGGTCGGCTACCGCGTCTGGTACTCGGTCGACAACGCCACCGCGCTCGTGCTCGCCGAAACGCCGAACACCTCCACCGACGCCACCATCAGCAACGGCGCGGTGTCGTGGTGGGTCGAGGCGCTGTTCGATGGCTGCTCCTCGCTCGAGTCGCAGCACCTGCAGTTCACGATTCCGCGTCGCAACGACTGCGCGACCGCCGCACCGTCGCCGGTCTCGCCGGCGAACGACACCACGCTCACGAACGCGGAAGTGACGTTCAACTGGACCGCCGTTCCGAACGCGATCGGCTACGAGCTCTGGTTGGCGATGGCGAACGGCGACCCGACGCTCGTCGGCACCACCACCTCCACCTCGCTCACCCGCGTCGCGCCGGCCGGCAAGCTTCAGTGGTTCGTACGCGCGCTGCTCGACCGCTGCCCGTCGCGCGACTCGGAGCCGTCGCGCTTCACGCTGACGCTGCCCGCGGCGTGCGCCGACAACCAGCGCCCGACCGCGATCGCGCCGCTCTCGAACGCCAGAGTGACGTCGGCGGTGACGTTCTCGTGGAGCGCCTCACCCGGCGCGACGAGCTACGAGCTCTTCTCGGTGCGCGGCAAACAGGCGCCGCAGCGCCTTGCCACTATCAATACCAATACCGTTACCATCAACGTTGCCAACGGCCACCTCCGCTGGTTCGTCCGCGCCAACTTCAACGGATGCGCGCCGCTCGACTCCACCGAAGAGAAGCTCGAAGTGGTCGCCCCTCCGGCGGCCTGCGCGAAGCTCGAAGCGCCGGAAGTCGCGGCCGCCGGTCAGATTTCCAGCGGCGTGCCGTTCCTCCTGCAGTGGACGCCGATCGCCGGCGCCACGTCGTACCAGTTGCAGCTCGCGTCGACCAGCAAGTTCACCGACGCGCAGCTCGTCTCCACGACCGACACAAAGTACGAGCTGGTTCGCACGAACAACGGCAACGCGGCGATCGGCCTCTATGCCCGCGTCCGCGCGATCGACAATCGTTGCCGTCCGGAACCGACGGTCACGCCGTATGGTCCGAGCAGCGCGATCTTCATCCTCCCGCTGCAAGGCAGTGACGCCGCGGCTCCTCTCAACGGCGGCTCGGTCCACTACGAACTGCCGCTCGGACCGGAGCTCGCCGGCCAGTCGTTCTCCGTCTCGATCAAAGATCCGTGGCTCACGGTCGTCCCGATGTCGGGAGTCATTCCGGACGGCGGGATGAAGCTGATCGCGACCGCGAACACGTCATCCCTCCCGCTCGGCACGAGCCTCGGCGCGATCCGCATCACCCTCACCGCGCCGAGCTCCGGCAACGTCCGCACCAATGCAACCACCGTCCTCATCCCGACCCTCGGCGTCAGCAAGTCGACGCCGGTGCTGCCGGGTCCGAAGACCGCGCCGCCGCCCGACGCGCTGATCATCCCGGCGGTCGCGCACGCGAACGGCATGAACGCACAGTTCGAGTCCGACGTCCGCGTCACGAACAGCAGCGCGAAACTGATGCAGTACGAAGTCACCTTCACGCCGAGCGGCGATCAGGGACTCGCGGCCGGACGTCAGACGACGTTCGGCATCGAGCCCGGCCAGACCATCGCACTCGACGACGTGCTGAGCAGCTGGTTCGGCACCGGAGGCGAGAGCGCCGTCGGCACGCTCGAGATCCGGCCCGTCACCGAGGCGCTGCCGGCGACGCCGTCGTTCGCGTTCAATGGATTGACCGACCTCGTGACGTTCGCCTCCTCGCGCACCTTCAGCGTCACGCCCAACGGCACGTTCGGCCAGTACATCCCGGCCGTGCCGTACGCGAACTTCATCGGCCGCGTGTCGCCCTCGGGGCTCCCGACCGCACTGTCACTGCAGCAGATCTCGCACTCGGAGCGTTACCGCACGAATCTCGGGATCGTCGAGGCCTCGGGTGAGCCGGCCTCGCTCGTCGTCAGCGTCTTCGGTGAATCCGGCCAGAGGCTGACCGAGTTCCCGGTGCAGCTCGCCGGCGGCCAGCACACGCAGCTCAACGGCTTCCTCGCCGCGAACGGCATCACCTCACTCGATGACGGACGCGTCGAGATCGCCGTCACCTCGCCCGGCGGCAAGGTCACGGCGTACGCGTCCGTGCTCGACAACAAGACCAACGATCCGCTGCTCGTGACGCCGGTGACGCTCACCGACACCGGCGCCTCGAAGTGGGTCCTGCCGGGTGTTGCCGACGTCGCGGGCGTCGGACAGTGGCAGACCGACATGCGCGTCTTCAACCACGGCACCACCGACGTCGACGCGACGGTCTCGTTCTACTCGCAGAACGGCGGCGAGCCGCGCGTCGCCAATGTCACGATTCCGGCCGGTCAGGTGCGGCAGTTCGATCGCACGCTCAACTCGCTCTTCGGCATCACCGGCGACGCCGGCGCGGTGCACATCTCCACGCCCGGCGCCGCGCGCCTCATCGCTACCGGCCGCACGTACAACCAGACCTCGAACGGCACCTATGGCCAGTTCATCTCCGCCGTCACGCCGGGCGAGTCCGCCGGTATCGAGTCGCGTCCGCTGCAGTTGCTGCAGGTCGAAGAATCGAGCCGCTTCCGCTCGAACATCGGCTTCGCGGAAGTGACCGGCAACCCCGTCACCCTCGAGCTCTCGTTCATCCCGCCGGACACGAAGTTCACCTCCGTCACCGAACTGCGCCTCGGCGCGAACGAGTTCCGCCAGCTCGGCTCCGTCCTTCGTTCCGTCGGCCTCACCGACACCTTCAACACCCGCGTCACCGTCCGCGTCATCGAAGGCACCGGCCGCGTCACCGCCTACGCCTCCGTGATCGACCAGCTCACCAACGATCCGACGTACGTCCCCGCGCAGTAAGCAATCCGCGGCAAAAAACAAAGCGCGCAACGGTTTCGGCCGTTGCGCGCTTTTGTTTTTTTCTTAGTTCCTCGGTTCCTCGGTGCCTCGGTTCCTCGGGGGACTCTCGCCCGTGGGATTCGCATCTACCGAGGCACCAGACACCGAGGAACCCGAGGAACCCGAGGAACCGAGGAACTCCGAGGAACCCGAGGAACTCCGAGGAACCCGCCCCCCCTACCTTCCCCTCGTCGCCTGAATCACCGCCTCCATGTGCCCGAGGTACTTTTCAAGCGCGCGTTTGCCCGCGGGGGTGAGGGCGTACTCCGTTTTCGGCATGCGGCCGACGAACGACTTCGTGCAATTGAGATAGCCCGCTTCCTCGAGCTTGCGCGTGTGCACGCTGACATTGCCGTCCGTCATCTTGAGGATCGTCTTCAGCTCGTTGAACGTCAGGCTCGCATTCACGGCGAGCGCGCTCACGATCGCGAGGCGCGTCTTCTCATGAATCAGCCGGTCGAGATCCGGAAACTCCGGCCGTTCCGCCGGATCGATTTTCGATTCTGCTTTCGGCGCCGGTCGCGGTGCCGGTCGTTCGGCGAGTTTGCGTGCAGCTTTAGCCACCGTACCTCCTTGCGATCACTACTCCAAAAACGATGTGCAGTCCGCCGAAGCCGGTGCCCATCAGCGCGTTGCCGGCGGCGAATGGAACCAGACAGGCGATGACGCCGAGGACCATGAAACAGACGCCCATCACCGGAACCACCGGAATCGAATACGCCCCGCTGCTGACGAACGACGCGCCGTAGAACAGCAGCCAGGCCGGCGGCAGCGCCTCGTAGAAACCGTGGTGCATCAGAAAGAACGTCAGCAGCGCGGCGGCGGCGATCGGCGAGAGATAACTGACGAAGAAGCGGCGCGCCGCCGGATCGCGAAACGAAACATTCGCACGGCCGGCTTTGCGGGCCATGCTCACTGCCGCGATCAACGTGGCAATTACGGCCTCCGTGAGCCACGTCACGACCCAGGCCTGCCTGGTGGACGCATTGTGTGCAGCGACCGTCGCGATGAGCGCCGTCAACCCAATGAGCACCCCACCCCAACCTGGAATCGAGGTGAACGCGCTGGCGCGTTCCATGGCCTCGCGAATGTAGCGCAGGTTACTCAGCGCATGTTCGTGGATCGGTGCCGGTTCCTGCATCGAGCACATCGTAACGCAAAGCGCTTTTCGCTTCCAAACTCGCGTACAATAACTCTTCCCAAATCGGTCCGGAGGATTTCCATGCGTCACGTAGTTGCTGCAGTCACCGTACTGCTTTTAGCGGTCGGCTCTCTTAGTGCTGCCACGTTCGAGCCCGTCTCGGATGCGCAGCTCGTCGAGCGCGCGGAGCTCGTCGTCAAGGCGCGCGTCGCCGGCTCCGAGTCCCGCCTCCGCGCCGACGGCACGATCGTCACCGATTACCGCCTCATCGTCGCCGACAGCCTGAAAGGCGCCGCGCCGCGCGAGCTCGTCGTGACGGAGGTCGGCGGCAGCGTCGACGGCCGCATGATGATCATCCCCGGCTCCGCGCGCTACGACATCGGCGCCGAGGTCGTAGCGTTCCTGAAGCAGCGGCCGGACGGAAGCTGGTTCACGTCGCACATGGGTCTCGGCAGCTTCCGCATCCGGAACCAGCTCGCCACGCGCGATGGCAGCGGCATCGACGTCGACGACGAGGATGCGTTCGCCCCGCGTGACGCCGCGGCGTTCCTCGAGTTCATCCGCAACGGCGGCCGCGGCGCGACCGCGATTCGCTCCGACGCACGCCTGCCGCGCATCGAGACCAACGGCAGCGCCGCCGATTACGTCCTCGTCGGCGATCCTCCCGGCTCCGATCCGGCGCGTCCGCTGCGCTGGCCGGGCTGCGAATCGAACTGCCTCATCGGCTATTTCTTCAACGGCAGCCAGCCGGGTGTGGATCACGTGTCGGCAATGGAAGACGCGGCCGACGTCTGGACCAGCGATCCGAATTCGTTCGTCAACATCGGCATCGCCAGCTCGACTGCCACGAGTGGCGTCGCGTTCGACGGCGAGAACGTGATTCTCATCAACAGCAACGCGAGTGACTTCGGCATCTGCCAGGACTCCCTCGGCTGCGGCATCGTCTGGGCCACGTCCGGCACGCACAACTTCGACGGCTCCACGTTCTACAGCGTCAGCGAAGCCGACCTGATCATCCGGCCGACGGCCGCGGGGCAAGCCTTCTACACGACGCTGATCGCGCACGAGATGGGTCACGGCCTCGCGCTGAAGCACGGCCCCGCCGGCTCGCTGATGGCCGCGAGCATTCCGAGCAGCGCGTCCCTGCGCGCGTGGGACAAAGAAGCCATGGCCGAGGTTTACGGCAATGGCGCGCCATGCGTGCCGCCGAACATCACCGGCACGACCGGCGGCGGCAGCGTCAACTACGGCACCACCCGCCAGCTCTCCGTCACCGTCACCGGCTCGACCCCGTTCACCTACAACTGGTTCCGCGGCACGACCGGCGACATCTCGAATCCAGTCGGCTCCAACAGCGCGAACTTCACCACCCCGCCCGTCACCGAGGCCGTCAGCTACTGGGTGCGCGTCACCAGCAACTGCGGCGGCGGCGCTGACGACAGCGACACCATCACCGTCACGCCGACGCAGTGCAGCAGCGTCGCGATCACCAAACAGCCGACCGGCAAACAGATCGCGTCCGGCGGCAACGCCACGCTGAGCGTTGAAGCATCCGGCACGAGCCCGCTCACCTATCGCTGGTTCGAAGGCAGCGTCAACACCGACGAATCGAAGCAGGTCGCCACCACCGCGACCTTCACCACCCCGGCGCTCACCACCAGCAAATCGTACTGGGCCAAAGTGACGAACGCCTGCGGCACCGCACGCAGCGCCGTCGCCACGATCCAGGTCGGCACCACGCCGCCGCCACCGCCGCCCTGCACTCCGGTTGCGATCACCACCCAGCCGCCGAGCCAGACGTTGCCGCTCGGCAGCGGCGTGACGCTCGCCGTCGCAGCCACCGGCACCGCGCCGCTCGCGTATCAGTGGTATGCCGGCGAGATGCTGAACGTGTCGCAGCCGATCACCGGCGCGACCAGCGAGTCCATCGCGCTGCCGGCGTTCAACACGCCCGGCACCTTCAACTACTGGGTGCGCGCGACCAACGCGTGCGGCGTCGCGAACAGCAACACCATCACCATCACCGTCGCCTGCGGCTCGATCTCGACTCCGAAAGTCTCGGTGCCGGCGATCGGCCACGTCAGCACGCCGTACGAAGTCGAGTGGAGCGGCATTCCGTCGCACGTGTCGTCGTCCGAACTGCAGGAAGCCACCGATCCGCAGTTCACGAAAAACCTCAAGACGTACCAGGTCACCGGCTCGATGAAGCAGGTCATCGACCCGCACACCGAGATCACCGCCGACACGCGCTTCTACTATCGCGTTCGTTCGTTCAACTCCTGCACCGGTGCAGCGACCGAGTACTCGCGCACCGCGTCGATCGTCATCTCACGTCCGCAGCCGGCGGACAGCAAAGAGTTTTCGCTGAGCGTTCCGCACACCGCGACGCAGCCGTTCCGCCAGGACTATCTGGTGCCCGGCTTCGGCGCGAATGCGACGAACGGCGACACCTTCAGCATCGACATCATCAACTCGCCGTGGCTGACGGTCTTCCCGCGCAGCGGCGCGCTCTCGGCCGGCGGCACGACCGTGCAGTTCACGATCAACCCGGCCGCGCTCACGATCGGTACGACCAGCGCCAGCGTCGTGGTGACGCGGACGCAGGGGGCGAGCAAAGGGGTAGCGGCGAACGCCGTCTCCACGATCTCGCTGCCGTTCTCGGTCAGCAAAGTCACGCCGGTCACGCCGGAGCCGCGCTCCGCCACGCCGCCTCCCGGCACGCTGATCATCCCGGCAGTCGCGCACGCGGACGGCATCGGCACGCGCTTCCAGTCGGACGTGCGCATCGCCAACACGACGAATCAGGAAGTCACGTACGAGATCTCGTTCACGCCCTCCGGCACCAACGGCACGGAGAACGGCAAGAAGACGTCGATGGTGATCGGCGCGCACGAGACCAAGAGCCTCGATGACATCGTGAAGGCGTGGTACGGCGCCGGCCTCCTCAGCGAGCCGGGCGTCGGCACGCTGGAGATCCGTCCGCCGGCCGACCTGCCGGCGAACGCCACGGTTGCGTCGAGCCGCACGTACGCGGTCACGGAAAAGGGGACGCTCGGCCAGTTCATCCCAGCCCTCGGTCTGGACAAGTTCATCGGCAACTTCGCGCAGGATTCGCTCGGCAAAATCAGCCTGCAGCAGGTCATCAACACGTCGGCGTATCGCACCAACGTCGGCTTCGTCGAAGGCGCCGGCGAGCATGTCGAGTTCACCGCTCGCCTGCTCGACGGCAACAACCTCGAGCTCGCGTCCGTGACGCGTTCGCTCCCGCCGTTCGGTCACGAGCAGATGGGCATGACCGCGCTGTTCGGCAATGTGCCGCTGCAGGACGGCCGCATCGAAGTGCTCGTGACCTCGGCCAGCGGCAAGGCCACGGCGTACGCCTCGGTCATCGACAACGACACGAGCGATCCGCTGATGATCTTCCCGACGCAGGCGGAGCGCTTCTCGGCGCAGACGTTCGTGGTGCCGGGCATCGCCGAAGTCAGCTCGAGCTTTTCGAACTTCCACAGCGACATGCGCATCTACAACGCGTCGCAGTCGCCGGTGACGATCAACCTCAACTTCTACCCCCTCGGCAACACCAATCCGCAGGCCGCGAACGCGCCGCTCACCATCGGTGCCGGCCAGGTTCGCGCGCTGAATGACGTGCTGCCTTCGCTCTTCGGCGTGAACGCCGGCGCCGGCTCGGTGACGGTGAACGCGCCTTCCAACGCGCCGCTCGTCGTCACCGCGCGCACCTACAGCCGCGAGGCCGACGGCGGCACGTACGGTCAGTTCATCCCCGGGGTCACCGCCAGCGATGCAACCGGCACCGGCGAGCGCGGCATCGAGCTGCTGCAGCTCGAACAGTCGAATCTCTACCGCACGAACGTCGGCCTGATCGAAGTCACCGGCAACCCGGTGATGATCGAAGTGACGGCCGAAAGCCCGCAGACGAAGACGTCCGCGGTCACGACCTTCCCGATGTCGGGGCACGAGTTCCGCCAGGGCCCGATGCTCGCGGAGATGCTGGGCGTTGCCAACGTCTTCAACGGACGCATCACCGTCCGCGTGATCGGCGGCGAAGGCCGCGTCGCCGCGTACGGCTCCGTGATCGACAGCCGCACCTCCGATCCGACGTACGTTCCCGCGCAGTAACGCTTCTTTCCTGCTGTGAGCGGCGGGCTTTTCAGCCCGCCGCTCCGGCCGCGGCGCGATCGACGAACCACCACGTCTCGACTCCGCTCGTCGCGCGAGCGACCGGATGATCGGCACCGTCGCGCACCTCGCGAATCACTCCCGCCTTCGATTCGCCGGTCGCCAGCACCATGCGCAGTTTCGCCGCGCGAATGACCGGCAGCGTCAACGTCTCGCGCCATTGCTGGAGGCGCGGCACGTACACCTCACTCGCGATGCGGTCGAAGACGTCGAGCACCGGCGTGCCGGGAAACAGCGACGCGGTGTGACCATCGTCGCCGCATCCGAGGAGCACCAGATCGATGTCGTCGATCCCGAGCGCGCGCCAGTCGTCCTCGAACGCGCGCGCCGTCTCCGCCGGATCGTTCAACTCCGTTTTGAAACGCAGCCACCGCTCCGGAATCGCGTTCGCGAACAACGTTCGTTCAATCATCGACGCATTCGATTGCGGAGCGCCCGGCGGCACATACCGCTCGTCGAGCAGGATCCACGTGATCTCTTCCGGCAGCGATTCGCCGAGGATTTCGTAGAGCCGCTTCGGCGTCGACCCGCCGGTCACCACGATTGTCTTCGCGCCGCTCCGCACGATCGTCCGGGCCGCGGCGCGGGCGAGGTCTTCGGTGTTGTCGAAAATGCGAAGGTTCATCTCTCCAGTCATCCTTCCGAGGCGCAGCGTCTTTGTGGAGCGGCGGCCTCGCCGCACCTGTGTTTGGAAGCGGAGACTCGTGGAGAGGCGGGCTTTAGCCCGCCGAACATCAGATCAACGTCGGCGGGCTGAAGCCCGCCGCTCCACTGGAGACGCCATGAATCACATCGCCTCATCCGCGCTCGTCCCGTAAATCGCGGGCACGGGGATGTCCAGCAGGCGTAGATAAACGGCGAGTTGACCGCGATGGTGGTAGGTGTGGTTCATCAGCACGGTGCGGATGAGCGTGACCTTGGCCATCTTCATGATGACCTGCTCGCCGCGCGTCATCGTGAAGGTCTCGCGCAGCGTCTCGTCCGACAGTTCGGCCATGTACGCGCGGACGCTGGCCATGTTCTCGTGAAAGAGCGCCACCAGTTCCGGGGTGGTGGCAGGTGGCTCGCCGGGACGCGCGTCGTTGACGTCGAAGGTGCCGGCGCGCAGCAGGACCTCGACGCGTTTCGGGATCGACGCGATGTGCCAGGCCAGCTTCCCGACAGGCATGGACCGCGGGTGCGGCGTCCAGTCGTAACGGTCGGCGGGCACACGCTCCAGTACGCGCGTCGTCGCACGCGCTTCGAAATCGAGCTCGGTCAGTATTGGATCGATGATCGGCATCTGTGACTCCTCTCCACCCGAATATACTGCGCGGCCATGGGTCCGCAGGGCGATGACGACTCGCCGGCATCAAAGCCGTCTGCCCTGAGTGTCACTGTTGAAGACGCGTATAAGCAACATGCCCGTCTGCTGCGCGATCTCGCGGAGAAGAAATTCAACATCCCGGCACACGACGCGGCCGGCATCGTCAACGACGTCTTCTCTTCGTTCATGGTGCATCGCGACAACGTGCGCGACCCGCGTCAATGGCTGGTCGGCGCGGTCTGCCATGCTAGCCGCGGCTACTGGCGCACGGCGGCGCGGACGAGTCAGTTTCCTGAAAACTTCGGTGAATACGTCGATCCCGAGTCGCCCGGTCTGGAGGGGCGCATCGTCGACCGCGTTACGATGGCGCGAGCCCTCGGCCAGCTCGATCCGAAGTCGCGCGAAACGCTGAGGCTCTACTACGCGGAAGGCTATTCGGCCGCGGAGATCGCCGCGCAGCTCGGCACCACCACCGGGTATGTCATGCAGCTTCTCCACACCGGCCGCAAGCGCGTGCGCAAGGCGTACGACGACGTGCTGAAGGACGGCAAACGGTGACCGGCCACTACGACGAGCTGGCGCTGCAGGATTACCTCGACGATCCCGCTTCCGTGGAAGACCGCGCGGAGATGGAGCTGCATCTCGCGCTCTGCCGTTCGTGCGCGGAGCTGCTCGACGAGCTGCGCGCGTTCGATGCGACGCTGGCCGCGGAAAGCGTCTGGGAGCTCGCCGACAGCGCGCAGGAAGAGGCGCCGGGCGAGCTGCGGACGATTGCCGCGATGATCGCGCGGGAGGACTCCGACGCCGCACAACTCCTCACGCCGCTCATCGCCAGTCCCGCCTCGTTCCGCCGCGCGAACATCACTGCCGTGCCGTCGATGCGCACCGCCGGCGTGGTGCGGAAACTCGCATCCGAGTCGCGGGCATTGCGCGAGCGGCAACCGATGCACGCGCTGGTGCTCGCCGACGCGGCGATTGCGCTCGCCGATCAACTCCCCGCCGACAAGTACCCGGAGACGATGGTCGACGAGCTGCGCGGTGGCGGCTGGCTCGAGCGCGCGAACGTGCTTCGTTACCTCGGCCGGTATGCCGAGGCGCTCGACGCGACGGACATCGCCGCGCGGGCGTATGCGCGGTCGCCGGTGTCGGTCTATTCGATGGCGCTCATTGGCTATCTGCGCGCGGTGATCTTCGTGGAGACGCAGCGTCTCGATGAGGCGCTGCCGCTCGTGCGCAAGGCGGCGCGCGTGTTCAAGCAGTTCGGCGAAGACGAGCGTTACGTGCACGCGAAAATCGTCGAAGCCTCGGTGCTGTTCGATCAGAACCGCTACCGCGAGGCGCGCGATCTCTTCCTCTCGCTGGTGCGCGTGGCGAAAGGACTCGGCGACGCGACCACGCTCGCGCGGCTTTACGGAAACGTGGCGAATTGTCAATTGCGTCTACACGAGCTGGAGTCGGCCGACATCTACTTTGCGCGCGCGCTTTCGCTCTACGAAGCGCTCGGCCTGGAGACCGAGCGGATCAGGACGCGCTGGAGCATCGGCTCGCTGCGCATCGCGAATGGCGACGTGGCGGACGGGCTGGCCCGGCTGCGCGAGGCGCGGCGCGAAGTCGAAGAGCTCGGCTTGCGCAGCGATGCGGCGCTCGTCTCGCTCGACATCGCCGAGGCGCTGCTGGCGGCGGGAACGGCCAGCGGCGCACAACAGGCCGCGGAGCTCTGCAGCTCGATCATCGAGAGCTTCACTTCCGTCGGCATGACCGGCCACGCGCTCACCGCGCTGGCCTTCCTCAACGAGGCATTCGCGAGCGGCCGCGCCACCCCCGGCATGGTCCGCCACGTGCGGCATTACCTCGAGACACGGCCCGATCACACCGGAAATCCGTTCGTTCCGCCTTCCCACCTATAAGGTTTTCCTTCTTCCCGACACTCCATCCTTGAGGGGCCCCTCCATCACGTTGCCTTGCGAGGCAGAAGGGGGGGCGTGTGCAAGCGGTTCTGCTGTTGATCCCGCTGGTGGTTCTCTACCACCGCTTGTCCATTCCAGGTACGTAGCAGTTGTGCCCTCTCGCACGTTCCGAGGTGGGGAGGGTGGCCGGGCCGCGAAACGAAGTCCGCAAAGAGCTCCTTTGACGGCACTCACCTTCGTTTCGTGGCCCGGTTTTTTGTTTGCGGCTGCGCCGCTGGTGTTGGGTGTCGGGTGTCTGCGGTTTTTCGCGATGCAGAACAGTTCATCGCGAGTGCAGCTCTCGCGACGAACCGCGCGGACCGCGAAAACGCCCAGACACCCGACACCACCGCGCGAAAGCGCGCGCTACGTTTCCAACATCACCTTCACCCACCCCGCTTCGCGTCGATCGAAGTGTTCGTAGGCTTCGATGGCGTTGGCGATCGGGGTTTCCTGCGTGAGGATGCTAGAGGGATCGAAGGCGCCGGCGCGGATGAGATCGATGAGCTCGGGGATGTATTTGCGGTGATGGCAGTTGCCCATCTGCACGGTCAGGTTTTTGTTCATGGCCATGCCGATCGGGAAGGAGTGCGCGGTTTCGGGATAGACGCCGATGACCGAAAGCGTGCCTGCTTTCGCGAGCGCCTCGACGGCCCACGACAGTGCGAGTGACGGCGCGTTGCCCGGGTGCCAGAGATCGCCGTCGGGGTTCTGTTCCGGTGCGATCTCGTTCTTCTCTTCTTCGAATTGCGCCTTCTTCTTCGCGGTGCTTTTCGCGGCGGGGCCGCGATGCGGACGGACCGCGTCGACGCCGACGGCATCGATGGCGCGATCGACGCCGATCTTGCCGGTCAGCCGCTTGATGCCGAGGACCGGATGCTCCTCCTCGAAGTTGATCACTTCCGCGCCAAGCTCGCGCGCCAGCTCCAGACGCGAATCGATGCAGTCGACCGCGAGCACGCGGCCCGCGCCGAGGAGCCGCGCGCTGACGATCGAGAACAGACCGACCGGGCCGCAGCCGAACACCGCCACCGTATCCCCTTCCGTGATCTCGGCAATGTCGGCGGCCATGTAGCCGGTCGGGAAAATGTCGGAGAGGAGGATGGCCTGATCGTCGTCGATGTCGTCGGGCAGCTTGACCAGGCCGACGTTCGCGAACGGCACCCTCACCCGCTCCGCCTGCATGCCGTGGAACGGGCCGGTCATTTCGGGACCGCCGAAGAACGCGGTGCCGGCTTCGCGGCCGTTCGGATTCGCCTCGTCGCATTGTGCGAAGTAGCCGGCGCGGCAGTACGAGCAGTAGCCGCAGGCGATCGTCGACGGAATCACCACCCGGTCACCGGGGCGGAAATTGCGCACGTCCTTGCCGACCTCTTCGACGATGCCGACGCCCTCGTGCCCGAGGATCGTTCCCTTCTTCATGCCCGGCATGGTGCCGCGGATCATGTGCAGGTCCGTTCCGCAGATCGCGCTGGCGGTGAGCCGCACGATCGCGTCCGTCGCCGCCTCGATCTTCGGCTCCTTGACCTCCTCGAGGCGGATGTCCCCGATGGCGTGAAACACGACTGCTTTCATGGCGTTCCTCCGCGAAGGAAGAGTGCAAAGGAGATGCGCTGGTTTACGCCAGTCGCCGCATCTTCTGCGATCGGAGTGAAAGCGGCGACTGGCGTCGCCGCACTCCAAACGCTGCACTTTCTTTTGTGCACGCCACTTGCTCTGGCTCATCCGCAGTGACCGCACCGAGAAGAGCGCTGGTGATCGATGACGACGCTGGGATTCGCGTACTGGTCAGCCGCATTCTCGAGCGCAACGACTTCACGGTCGAAGTGGCGCGCGACGGCGCGGAGGGGATCGAGAAGCTCTCGGGCGCCGACTTTGGTGTGATCGTGCTCGATCTGATGATGCCGCGTCTCGATGGCGTCGCGGTCGTCAAATACCTGTCGCAGTTCTACCCGGAAAAACTGCCGAACGTCATCGTCACCAGCGCGTTCGGGGCTGCGGCCTTTGAAAAAGTCTGCCCGCCGGTGCATCACTTCCTCGAGAAGCCGTTCGACGTGGCGCTGCTCGTGGCCCAGGCCATCGACTGCTGCCGCGCAAACGTTTCGTGACGTTCCCCCCTTGCGTCTCCTGCAAACGGGCGATGGCTTCATTTCGGCACGGCGATGGGAGTGACGCGCCGCTCGTGCTGGTTCCCAACTCCAGGACCGCAACGTCGCGGTCATGACGCGCCACATTGTTCGGTGAGCGCAATCGACTCAGGTTAGGATGCCCACATGGTTGGAGAGCGAATTCGCGAAGTCCGGCAGGCACAGAACAGATCGCTCGCCGATGTAGCTGCAAAAGCAAAGATCAGTGTCGCAACGCTTTCGCGCATCGAGAACGACAAACAATCGGTCGAAGTGGGGCTGTTCGTCACCCTCGCCCGCATTCTCAATGTCGCGACGAACGAGCTGCTTCAGGATGAAGGTGCAGCGGCCGAAGCCGGCAGCAATCTCGACCCTCTCGTGCGGCGCATCGCGGCCCTCGGCTCACGCGAGCGCCTCGACCTCTGGCGCGAGCTCGCCGCCGAGCGCCGCACCCGCGGCAAGACCCGCGGCGGCGAGACCCGCCTCGTCGCACAACAGGTGGAAGAGCTGCTCGCCCAAATCGACTTTTTGCGCGAAGAGCTCGAGGTCGTGCGGAAACGAATCAAGGGGCGGTGAGCCCTTACGTTGTTGATGTGAAAAGGCGTCCTGATGGGACGCCTTTTTTCGTTGTGCGGCTGAATGAAGAACGCAGAACGCAGAATGAAGAATTGAGAAAACGCTCCCCCTGTCATCCTGAGCGAAGCGAAGGACCCCCTGCGGATTCACGATCATCGTGCTACCGGCAGGGGGTCCTTCGCCGTCTTCGCGGCTCAGGATGACAGGCGGTTCTTTCTCAATTCTTCATTCTGCGTTCTGCGTTCTTCATTCATCCGACCAAAAGAAAAACCGGCGCAGGTCGCGCCGGTTTTCGTCTGCCGCGTCTTCCAGGCCTCACAGCCCGGCGTGAATCGATCGCGCCTGCTCGAGGTGCATGGCTACCGCGCCACGCTGGGTCTGCAGGAGCGTGCGGAGCTCCGGCGTCACGGTCGACGGGATCAGCGCCTCGTCGAGCGACCGGAGCAGCCACGCGTGCAGGTCGACCTGGGTCTGCATGTACATCCGGTCGAACTCGCGGCCGCTGTACGTGTTCAGGTTCGTCACCGTGGTCTGCGAGTTCCTCCGCAGCGTGCCGGCGATGTTGTTGTCGCTCGGGTTGACGCCGGCGCGGTCGAACGTGCTGCGCGCGTTCGCGATCGCGGTGGTGTGATCCGCGACCATCATCCGCGCGAATGCCTTGACCTGGTCGTTCGTGGCACGGTCGGCGGCCGCCTTGCCCTGCTCGACCTCTCCTTCGTTCGCCGCCATCACGATCGCGGCAATGTCACCCTCGGGCGTGGCGTTCGGGTGCGCGGTCATCGTGCCGCCGCTGTGCGTCGCACAGGCGGACAGCAGCAGAGCAATCGAGGCAAGCCAGGGAAGTTGTTTCTGAAGCATCGTCATGAATCCTCCTGCGGGTGCCAAGAGCAACACGCGCGCCTGTCCGGTTTGCGCGAGCCGCAAATTTCGCTCGCGCCCGTTGCAATTGCCTGTGGCACCGCCTTTTGCAGTAGCGACTGACCATGCCGAGAAAGAAGAACGGAAACGCGGACGAACCGGTCGACGACGAGAACGTGGAAGTGATGGACGACGAGCACGACGACTCGGTCTGGGAAGAAGGCGATCCCGCCGATCGCCGCAGGGACCCACTGCGAAAACCGGCCAGTTAGCGCGGGCGGTAGGTTCCTCGGTTCCTCGGTTCCTCGGTTCCTCGGGCGCGAAGGCACTCCTGCGTCTGCGCGCGTTTGCCGAGCATTCAAAAAAAAGAGGACAGGCAAAATCGCCTGTCCTCCACCCCGAGGAACCGAGGCACCGAGGAACCGAGGAACCGCGACAACAACTAAGTCGTAGTTGTCCCGCCGGTGCCCGTCGTCGCGCCGCCGGTCGTGCCGCCCATGCCGGTGCCTGACGTATCGGTGCCGGTGGTGCCCATGCCGCCGGTGCCGGACGTGTCGGTGCCGGTCGTGCCCATGCCGCCGGTGCCGGAGGTATCGGTGCCGGTCATGCCGGTCATGCCGGTATCGGTCGAGGTCATCCCGGTATCGGTCGTCCCCATACCCGTGTCGGTGCCGGCGGTCGCGGTGTCGGTCGAGCCGGTATCGGTGGTCTCGCCGCCACCGCCGCAGGCAACGGCAAGCAACAGCGTCAGGATCGCAAGAGCACTCATCAAAGCCGTCTGTTTCAATTTCATTCTTCTCTCCTCCATTTTTGCAGCAGGCGCAAAGCGCACCCAAGATTTGCGCCAACTCCTACAGCCGGGTTTGCACGTGCCGCAACACAGAAGCGCCGCGGTCTTGGCCTGATGGTTGCTCTGCCGATCGTCCAACGCAGAGAGAAAGACAAGAGAAAAAAATCCGAGTGGAACGCATGGCTGAAGAAAATCGCTTCCGCATCGCCGTCCTCGAACGCCTGGCCCTCATGGGGCCAAACCTTTACGCCCACCGCCCCTGCATCAAATGGAAGATCGACATCGGCCCTTTCGAGGAGCGGCCGACCAACACGATCGACGGCTTTTATGAAGGATTGAAGGCGCTCCTTCCCTCCCTATACGAGCATCGCTGCTCCGAAGGCGTGGCCGGCGGTTTCTTCAGCCGCGTCGAAGAAGGCACGTGGATCGGTCACGTGATGGAGCACGTCGCGATCGAGCTCCAGAGCCTCGCCGGGATCGAAGTCGGTTTCGGCCGCGTTCGCTCGGCCGGACCTACCGGCGTCTACAACGTCGTCTACGAATGTGAAGAGCGCGAGACCGGCATCATGGCCGGCGAGCTGGCGATGGACCTCGTCCACTCGCTGATCGACAAAGAGCCGTTCGACGTCGAAGGCAACGTCGCCGCGATGCGCCGCCTCTACGAGCGCAATTCGCTCGGACCGTCGACCCGCGCGATCGTCGACGCGGCAGTCAAGCGCGGCATCCCGTTCCTCCGCCTCGACGACCTCAATCTCGTGCAGCTCGGCTACGGCGCGAACTCGAAAAAGATCCAGGCCACCATCGCCTCGACCACCCGCTTCCTCGGCGTGGAGATCGCGGGCAACAAAGACAAGACCAAAGCGATCCTCGGCTTTCACGGCATTCCCGTTCCCGGCGGCGACGTCACGCGCGACATTGAAGAAGGTCTGCGCATCGCCGAGCGCGTCGGCTGGCCGGTCGTAGTCAAGCCGCTCGACGCGTCGCAGGGTCGCGGCATCGCCACGAACATCAACAACGAGGAGGAGTTCCGCATCGCGTTCGAAGATGCGAAACGCTATCGCGCCAGCGTCATCGTCGAGCGCTACCTCCCCGGCCGCGACTTCCGCCTGCTCGTCATCAATCACAAATTCGTCGCCGCCGCCGAGCGCGTGCCGGCGCATGTGATCGGCGACGGCGAGCACACCATCGCGCAGCTCGTCGACATCGCCAACCAGGATCCGCGCCGCGGGCAGGGCCACGAAAAAGTCCTCACCCGCATCAACATCGACGGCGCAACGAATCGCCTGCTGCACCTGCGCGGCATGACCCCCGACAGCGTTCCCGCGGCCGGCGAGTTCATCGCGCTGAAGACCACCGCGAATCTCTCCACTGGCGGCACGTCGATCGACGTCACCGACCGCGTGCATCCCGCAAACATCGAGATGGCCGAGCGCATCGCCTGCCTCGTCGATCTCGACATCGCCGGCATCGACGTCGTCGCTCCCGATCTCGAAACACCGGTGCGCGAGAACGGCGGCGGCATCGTCGAAGTGAATGCGGCGCCCGGCTTCCGCATGCACACCGCGCCGACGGAAGGGAAACCGCGTCCGGTCGGAGAAGCGGTCGTCGACATGCTCTTCCCGCCCGGCTGCGAGCAGCGCATTCCGATCATCACGATCACCGGCACGAACGGCAAAACGACCACCGCGCGACTCTGCGCGCACATCGCAAAAATGGCCGGCAAGAGCGTCGGCCTCACCACCAGCGACGGCATCTACATCGGGAATCTGCTGGTGCAGAAGGGCGACACGACCGGCCCCAACAGCGCGCAGGTGGTGTTGCGCGATCCATCGGTGAATTTCGCGGTGCTCGAGACGGCCCGCGGCGGCATTCTCCGCGCCGGCGTGGCGTACGACTGGTCGAACGCAGCGGTCGTCACGAACATCGCCGAGGATCACCTCGGCATTCGCGACATCCACACGCTCGAAGATCTCGCGCGCGTGAAAGCGGTGACGGTCGAGCGCGTGATGCCCGAGGGGTACGCGATCCTGAACGCGGAAGACAAGATGACGCCGATCATGCGCGAGCAGGCCGACTGCCGCATCGCGTTCTTCTCGCTCGATCCGAACAACGAGACGTTCCGCACTCACGTCGAAGCAAACGGCCTCGGCGCCACGATCGAGAACGGCTGGCTGATGCTTTACGAAAACGGCATGCGCATCCCGCTGACCGAGGATCGCAACGTGCCGATCTCGTTCGGCGGCAAGGCGCGCTTCAACATCGCCAATGCGCTCGCCGCGGTCCTGGCCACGTTCGCGACCAACATCGGCGTCAGCGACATCGTGTCGGGACTGCAGTCGTTCTTCCAGTCCGCCACCACCACTCCCGGCCGTCTCAACGTCATCGACTTCGACGGCTTCCGCGTGATGATCGATTACGCGCACAACCCGCACGGCCTCGCCGCGATGAGCGAGCTCGCCGATGCCATGCGCCGCAATCGTCTGATCTGCGTGCTCGGACTGCCCGGCGATCGTCGCGACGACGACATCCGTGCGGCCGCGCGCATCGTCGGAGAGCACTTCGACCGCGTGATCGTGCGCGACGACTTCGATCTGCGCGGACGCAAGCCCGGCGAAGTCGCGGCGATCATTCGCGAGGGACTCATCGAGGGCGGACTGGCCTCGACGCAGATCGCCGACCGCCCTGTCGAAGAAGATGCAATCGCGTATGCAGTGTCCGAGGCGCAGCCGGGCGATCTCATCGTCTACATCGCCGATAAGCCGGAGATCGCCGCCAAATACGTCGAGCGTCTGCGCGTCGCGAAGACCGAGAGCAAAGAGGAGGACCGGGTCGCCGTTGCACTGTGAGCGGTCGCGTCAAAACGCCCGCTTCGGTAGTCCGGTTCCTCTCTCATGCTGTTGATCGAAAACGGTGAGCTGCACTCCCCCGCTCCGCTCGGACGGGCGACCATCGTCGTCGCCGGCGGGCGGATCGAGAAGATCGGTGACGTCGATGCGCGCGCATTTGCGCCGCGCGTCATCGACGCAACCGGCTGCATCGTGACGCCGGGCCTCATCGACTGTCACATTCATCTCATCGGCGGCAGCGGCGAAGAAGGCTTTGCGTCGGCCACCGGTCCGATCTCCGCGAAGGAGTTGCTCGCTGCCGGTACGACCACAGTGGTCGGGCTCCTCGGCACCGACACCACCACCAAAACGCTGCCTGCGCTGCTCGCGAAAGTGAAGGCGCTGCGCGAGGAAGGGCTCAACGCGCTGATGTGGACGGGCGGCTACGACGCGCGTTCGCTGATGAGCTGTCTGCGCGATGACATGGTGTTGTTCGAGGAGATCATCGGCGCGGGCGAGATCGCGATCGCCGATCGTCGCGGCACGCATCACGACGCACGGACGCTCGCGCGCATGGCCTCGGATTGCTACGTCGCAGGCACGCTCACCGGCAAAGCGGGCGTGCTCCATCTGCACACCGGCGAGTTTCCGGAGCGCCTGTCGGTGCTGCACGAACTGCTCGACACGTTCGGCGTGCCGCCGCAGGCGATCCAGCCGACGCACGTCAATCGCAACGACGAGCTGTTCCGCGAAGCGATTGCATTGACGCGCCGCGGCGTGGCGGTCGACATGGACATGGTCGAGCAAAGCCTCGCTCACTGGCTCGAGATGTACGACGGCGATCGCTCGATGCTCACCATTTCCACGGACGCTCCGATCGGCTGCGTCACCGATCTGCTCGGCCAGATTCGCGACGTCGTGCAGAAAGGCATCTGGCCGCTCGAAGACGCACTCGCACTCGCAACACGAAACACGGCACGCGTACTGAAGCTCAACGACACGGGCGAAATCGCGGAAGGCAAACGGGCTGACCTGCTCGTGCTCGACGCGAAGACGCTGGCGGTCCGGCACGTCATCGCCGGAGGGAGAGTCCATTGACGACCAAAGCAGAGCCGGAGCAGGACAAGAAAAACAACAACGAAAAGCAGGAGAACGCGCAGGAACCCGACAAGCGCCAGACCAGCTTCTCGAGCGATGAGCGGAAGATCGGGAAGCTGCTGATCATCGGCGGCGCGGAAGACAAAGACGAAGACAGCATGGTCATCCTGCCGCACTTCG
>DASVRB010000453.1:0-2324 GCA_036388835.1 Thermoanaerobaculia bacterium
TAAGTGGAGCGGCGGGCTTCAGCCCGCCGAATAGTTTTTCAGACGTCGGCGGGCTAAAGCCCGCCGCTCCACTGGAACGTCGCTCAGCTCTCTTCTTCGGCGGTGCGCAATCTCGGGATGAACTGCGGCATCGACAGCACCGCCGCAATCCGGCCCGGATACTCGTACAAATCCGCGCGCTGGCCCGGATGCTTTTTCAGCCACTTTTTCGCGTAGAGATCGCGGTCGGCGACGTCGAGCAGTTGTTCGAGCTTGCCGTTGGTGAGGAGCGATGAGTGCGCGACGCCGGCGGTGCCGCGGACGCTGAACATCTGATCGCCACTGGTCCACTGCAGTTGCTGAACTTCGCTGACCAACCGTTCCGCGGCCTGCGTCACGCCGTCGAGCGGCAGGTCGCGCACGAGCAGCACGAACTCGTCGCCGCCCCAGCGCGCGATCAGATCGTTTGCGCGGGTGCGGCTGAGAAACAGCGCGCCGAGGTCGCGGAGAATCCGGTCGCCGGTGAGATGGCCGAACGTGTCGTTGATCGGCTTGAAATCGTCGAGATCGAGGAGCGCGAGACCGACCTCGCGCCCTTCCGCGAGGCAGCGCTCCGCCTCTTCGATGAGCGTGCGGCGCGTGGCCACGCCGGTCAGCTCGTCGCGCGTTGCGAGCGCCTGCCATTCGCTCGCGGCGGCGGAGATCACGCGGTGCCGCGCGAGCATCCGTTGCGCGGCCACGACTTTCGCGATCACTTCCACTTCCGTGCAGCTCTTGGTGAGGAAGTCGTCGTAGCCGGTGGTGAGTGCCGCGACCTTTGAATCGAGGTCTTCGTGCGAGGTCAGCATGACCGCGTACTGATGCGCGAGCTGCGGCGTCGAGCGGATCTCGCGGATCAGCTCCATCCCGTTCATGCGCGGCATTTCGAGGTCGGAGATGAGGAGGTCGTACTGCGACTGGGCGAGCCGTTCGAGCGCGTTCACGCCGTCGCACGCGGTGGCGACCGAGAAGCCGAGGCGGCGCATCAGCAGCGACATCCAGGCGCGGAAGTTGTCGTCGTCATCGACGAGCAGGACGTGCACTGAGTGCGGTTCGGGAAGCTGCTCGCCATCGATGCGACGGCGGCTGGGGGGAGTGATCATTCCGTGTGTGACCCACATCACTTATTTACAAAATACGAGCCATCAAATCTCCCCGAATCCAGTTTCTTCGAGCGGTTCTTTGTTGCGATCGAGACGCGTCACGATCCACTGATCGCCGCGCCGTTCGACCTCCACGATCACCGAGGCCCACATGCTGTCGGAGAGGTTCTCCGACCAGCGGAAACGGCGTCCCGGCCATTCCGTTTCGGCGATGCCGTTGCTGCGCAGGTGCTGCTCGGCCATTTCGATGAGCTCCGGTCCGCCTTTGTGGTCGCAGGGCACGTGCTGAACCTCCGGAAGGTATGCTACCGCTCCCATGAGAGACATCCATTCTTTTGCACGGCCGGACGAAGTCCTCGTGCGTCATCTGACCCTCGATCTCGACGTCAATTTCGACGCGCGGCAGCTCACCGGATCGGCCACCTTGTCGGTCGTGCCGCAGCATGGCGGTCGCGAGCTGGTGCTCGACACGAACGGCCTCGACATCCGCCGCATCACTCTCGATGACGGCACCGAGGCGATGTTCACGATGGGCGATCCGACGCCGTTCCTCGGCCGGATGCTGACTATCGCGATCAAGCCCGAAACCGAGTCGGTCAAGATCGAATATGCGACCGCGCCCGACGCGGCGGCGGTGCAGTGGTTGACGCCAGAGCAGACCGCCGGCGGCAAACATCCGTTCCTCTTCACGCAGTCGCAGGCCATCCTCGCGCGCACCTGGGTGCCGTGTCAGGACACGCCCGGCGTGCGGATGACGTACGACGCCACCATCCGCGTTCCGAAAGGCCTCATGGCCATCATGAGCGCGGAAAATCCGGCCGCGCCGAATGCGGACGGCGTCTACCAGTTCCGGATGCCGCAGCCGATCCCGTCGTATCTGCTCGCGCTAGCGGTCGGCGACCTCGAGTTCCGCCCGTTCAGCGACAACAGCGGCGTCTGGGCGGAGAAGCCGATGATCGACGCGTCGCAGCACGAGCTCGCGCATTCGTGGTCCGGCAACCTCGTCACCAACGCGACGTGGAACGACTTCTGGCTCAACGAGGGATTCACGGTCTACTTCGAGCGCCGCATCATGGAAGAGGTCTTCGGACGGGAGTACTCCGAGATGCTCGCGCTCCTCGGCTACCAGGATCTGGAGGCCACCGTCGCCGAGCTGCCGTCGCGCGACACGCACCTCTTCCTCGATCTCACCGACCGCGATCC
>DASVRB010000454.1:0-2460 GCA_036388835.1 Thermoanaerobaculia bacterium
GCTTCAGCCCGCCAACGTCTCTCCACATTCGGCGGGCTGAAGCCCGCCGCTCCACTCGACCGCTCGCGCGTCACCGTTTGATGCAGACGTAGACCGCGTGGCCTTTGGGCAGCCGCCGCGCGCCGTACGACTTCCGCACGCGCACCTGAAAGTGCGGCCGCAACAACGCGAGCAATTCCTCGCGATCGTAGAGGGAGAGCGTGTGCACTTCCTCGTCGCGGCTCGTTTCGCGGAACGTGAGGACGCGCCGCGTGACCTTCACGCCATCGCTCTCCTTGATCGCGATCACCGACCAGTCATCGCCGCCTGTCCGCACCTCGTCATAACGGGGATACGAGCCGCGCTCCGCGACGTCGAAGAGCAACAGTCCGCCTGTTTCCAGCGCCGCCGATGCGCGTGGCAGAAACGCGCGAATGTCGCCGTAATTCAGCACCTCTCCCATCGCCACGACCGCATCGCATGGCGGAAGCGCGGCCTGTTCGAATGAAGCGACTTCGAGCTGCGCATCCGGGGCCGTCTCGCGTGCGAGCGCGATCATCGCGGAGGAGGCGTCGAAGCCATGGACCGTGAACCCGGCGTCCGTCAGCACGCGCGCGAGGATGCCCGATCCGCATCCCACTTCCACTACGCGCGCATGCGGCGGCAGCAGCGAAATCACATATGGGGCGGAAGATCGCGCGAATTCGCTGAAGCCGGCGTGGTGAATGTAGGCGAGGTCGGTGCGGTAGAGCATGGGTGGGGCACTCCGTGTGAAGCCGCGCTGCATGTGAAGGACGCGCGTCGTCTTCATGTGTCATTCCGCGCTTTAGCGCGGAATCCCCCTGCAGACGAGCAACGGCTTTTCGCTTCGGCAGGGGATCCCGCGCTGACGCGCGGGATGACACAAAGTGGCCGCGAAAACGATGACGCCGCTAGCGTTTTACGACGTCGTCCTCGTCTCGTGCGCCTTCAAAAACGTCTCCGGTTTCGAGAACACTTTCGCGATGTTCATGCCGCTGCGCACCGCTTTCAGCGAGACCTTGCGCGTGGCCAGTGCGGCGCCGAGTTGCACGTAGGTCTTCAGCTTTCCTTTGTAGCGGTAGCGGACGTCGAGGGCGTGGCGCCAGAGGCCGGAGTATTCGGCGTAGAACTCGTCGAGCGGGAGTTTGGTCGGGAGGACGGTGTGCACGATGTCGTACATCTCCCACTCGTGCGTCGTCACCTGTTTGCTGGCCGTGTCCCAGAGGTCGGTGCCGGGGAGTGGCGTCAGGATCGAGAAGCCGCTGTTGTAGGCGCCGGTGCTGTCGATCCAGTCGCGGAGGCGCTTGAAATCGTCGCGGTCCCAGGCGGGGTCGACGATGAAGTTCGGGGTGAAGCCGACGCCGAGGTCTTTGAGGATGTTGATCGCCTGCACGTTGTTGTCGGCGGTGTTTTTCTTGTTCACCGCGCGCAGCCCCTCGTCGGTCACCGACTCCAGGCCGAGGAAGATGGCGAGGTCGCCGCAGTCCTTCCACTGCTCGATGAGATGCGGGAACTTGCAGATGATGTCGGTGCGCGTCTGCACCGTGAAGTACTTGCGCATCCCCGACGCCTTGATCTGCTTCGCCATCTCCTCGCCGCGGCGGACATTCATCCAGAAGATGTCGTCGGTGATGAAGATGTTCGGTGCGCTGATCTGTTCGAGCTCTTTGACCACTCGCTCGGGCGATTTCTCGCGGAACGTCGACTCGTGAAACTTCCACACAGAGCAGAAGTTGCATTTGAACGGGCAGCCGCGCGCCGTTTCCATGAGAGCGAGCGGCTTGCGGAAGTTGATGTAGTACTTGTCGGCGTAGTGCTCGATCAGATGCCGCGCCGGCAGCGGATACGTGTCGAGGTCGGGACGCGATGGCGCGTGGCCGGTGAAATGCCACTGGTCGCGCTCGCGGATCCAGAGGCCCGGCACTTTTTTGAGATCGCTTGCATCGCGCAGCGCGTTGACGAGCGGCGGCATCACTTCCTCGCCGTCGCCGGTAGCGATCGCGTCGATCGCATCGTTGAGAAACCAGTCGGGATCGCGTGACGCGTCGTGTCCGCCGACCACCACGAACGCGCGCGGCATCTCGCGTTTGATGCGCTCGGCCAGGCGGATGGTGCGATTCCGCTCCGTGGTGAAATTGCACTGCAGCCCGACCACGTCGGGATCGAACGCTTTGCAGTCCGCCAGCCCTTTGGCCTCGCCGTCGATGCGGAGGTCGAGCACCTTGCAGACATGCCGGTCCTGCTCGAGGCAGGCCGCCACGCAGATCGGCCCCAGCGGCTCGACGAACGTCAGCATCTCCAGCCCGAGGATGCCGCCCACCGGCGGCTTGATGAACGCGACTTTCATGGGATGAAGGTCACACTAGCAGATGTGTTAGGGGAGGGCGAGTCGAGTTCCTCGGAGTTCCTCGGTTCCTCGGAGTTCCTCGGTTCCTCGGTTCCTCGGTTCCTCGGTTCCTC
>DASVRB010000455.1:0-5930 GCA_036388835.1 Thermoanaerobaculia bacterium
GCTCCGCGAGTCGATCAGCCTCGGAGCGAGCCCTCGCTCTTCGAGGATCTCGTAGAGCGGAACCCAGTACACGCCCGTCGCTTCGATCGCCACGGTCGTCACACCACAGTCCCGCAGCCAGTCGGCCAGTGCATGCAGGTCTTTGGTGAGCGTGCCGAACGTTCGCACCGGCGTCTCACTCTGCGTCTCAGGAACCGAGACCACGTGCTGCTCGGCACCGGCGTCAACACCGGCAGCGTTGGGGTGAACCATTTCGAATTGACCGATAATCTGCCTCTGGGACCGGAGGACTCGAGGTCGTTTGGCCATGACACTCCTCGCAACGTGATGTCGAGGACCCGCAGCGGAAGACCTTCGCTTTGATGCAACTCTTCTAAACGGGATGATGCGCGACGACTCCAGATCACGCGCACCTCACCAACTCGGCTTCGATCTTCCGGGACCACGCTCGGGATCGGACTCGTACCGCGTACCACTGCGTCGACGGCCTCGTCTGCGAGCCACCCGCACCACCAGCGTACCCGGTTCATCACTCCTTCAACGGAGCTCCGCGCCGTTCAACCGCTCAGGATGACATCGGCGTTCACCGCCTCTTGAACGTTTCCCCAAAAAAATCCCCCGCCTTCCATTGCGGTCGCGCGTCGCGATTGGCGGCGGCGAGGCCGAGGCGGTAATCGAATTCGGTGAGGAGGAGGGCGGCGGACCAGTCGATTGGTTGCTGCAGGTCGTCTTTCGGGGAGTGGTAGCGCGTGCGCAGCCACTGCGCGTATGCGCGTTCGGCGTCGATCTTCGGGTCGGTGGCGCGGAAGCCGGAGCCGATGTAGATGGCAGGCACGCCGCGGCGGACGAATGCGATCTGGTCGCTGCGGACGAAGATCACTTCTTCCGGAAAGGGATCGGTGGCGAGCTCGATCTTCATCTCCGCGGCGACGTTGCGCACGAGATCGCCGAGGTCGTTCGTTTCCACGCCGTACGGCATCAGGTCGCGCGTGCGGTGCGTCATGACCGGCATGTCGATGTTGATGTTGCCGACGAGCTGATCGATCGGCACCGGCGGATTGTTCGCGAAGTAGTCGGCGCCCTTCATCCCCTTCTCTTCCGCCGTCGTGGCGACGAAGAGAATCGAGCGGCGCGGTTTCGCGTCGACCATCGCGCGTGCGATCTCGAGCATCACCGCGATTCCGGAGGCGTTGTCGAACGCGCCGTTGTTGATCGCGTCGCTTTCGCCGCGGCTGTCGACGACCGGCTCACTGATGCCGAGGTGATCGAGGTGTGAGGTGTAGACCAGATACTCGTCGCGCAGCTTCGGATCGGAGCCGCGCAGCAGGCCGACGACATTCGGGCTGGTGCGCGTGGAGTGCGTGCTGACGAGCGCGATGCGTGCGCGATACGGCAGCGCGGCGCCACGCGGATTGCCACGCTCGACCGCGGCGAAGATCGCGCCCGCATTCGCGCCGAGGAGCTGACGCGTCGTCTCGAAGTCGAGCGTGACGCTGCTGCTCACGGTCCGCTCGACGCCGTGCGGCGAGCCGTCGCGGCGCGTCCAGTTCATCGAGCCGAGCTTTGCCTGACGCACGCTGCGCGACCACGGCACGCGCTCGGCGTCGCGCGGCGAAGTGAGGAAGATCAGGCCGGCCGCGCCGTGTCGCGCCGCGTTCTCGAATTTGCTCGGCGTCGAGCTGTGAAATGCGCGCACGGCGTTCGGAAAGTCGTCGGGCGCGCCGCCGAACAGCGCGACGATCTTTCCCTTCACGTCGAGGCCGGCGTAATCGTCGTATTTCTGCGCCGGCGCGGTGACACCGTAGCCGGCGAAGACGACCGCGCTCTCGATCGTTTTCTCGCCGTGCAGCGGATCGCCGTAGCTCAGAAACTGCTCGAACATTTTGAGCGTGACCGGCTGCGCGCCGTCGCGTGTGAGCGTGACCGTCGACGCCGCGCCGGGGATCGTCTCGACGAACGGCACGTCCTGATACCAGCCGTCGGCCCCCGGCTCGAGGCCGGCCAGCGCGTATTGCGCCGCGACGTATTCAGCCGCGATGCGATGCCCGCGCGTCGCCGTGCCGCGCCCTTCCAGCGCATCGGACGCGAGAAAGGTCATGTGCGCGCGAATGGCGTCGCTGCGGAATTGCTGCGGTTGTGCGGTGGACGAGAGAACGAGTGCGAGGACCGCGGAAATGAGGCGCATGTGCGGGAGATTCAAACAACCAGGATCGCGAAGTATTCGGCTTTTCTAAGGAGCGCGGCCGCTTCGGCCGCCGGTTCGTCGCCATGATTCGGCGGCCGAAGGGCCGCCGCTCCACCAGCATCCCTCTACGCCGGACCCCAGCCGAGATCGTGGAGTTTGAGGCCGACTTCGCGGCCGTCCTCGATCGCGCTCTTGTCGATTGCGAGCTCCAGCACGTTCGGCTGCCCGGCGGGAGCGGGCGTGACGCGATACTCGCGGCGGACCTCGCCATCCGCGTGAAATCTGTCCAGCACCCTCGCGTTGAGCGTGACTGTCACCGTGGCATTCCGCGCGACGACGTCCTGCGGCGGCGTCAGGGTCATGCGCAACATCATCTGTTCGCCAGCCGGCGGGAGGATCGTGCGTGAACGGCGCGCCATCCACCGCCACTCCGACAGCTGATGAGACTCTCCCTCGTACCAGCCGGAGACGAACTGCGCCGCGTCCTCTATTTTCTTGAGGAAAACCTCGAAGTACTGACGCCTGGCGATGTTCCAGAGGCGCCCGCGATCGCGATGGAAGAAGAAGCCTTGCGGCTCGGAGTTGGTGATCACCGCGAGCAGCCACGAGTTGCCGTGCGGCGCGAGCGGCATCGCCCCTTCGTCCATGACCCGGACGAACGGCACGCCCGGCGCGTAATACTGGAAGAACGGCACCATCGCATTGGCGACGTACAGCTGATCGCGCGACGGGTCGACCTCGCGCATCGCGGCCTGCGTGGCGCTGACGGTCGGCGTGAGCTCGTTGCGCACGGGCTGAAGCGCCGGCGCGGTGTAGGCGATGAAGGCCGCGATCAGCCCCCCGGCGATCATGATTTCGCGACGGCTATTGCGGGCCACGCGGGCGATGCCGTCGGCCGCGAAGAGAGCGAACATCGGCTGATAGCCGATCGAGAAGCGGCTCACGCTGTAGCGGTCGAGCATCAGCCACGCGAAGATCGCGAAGGTGCCGAACGTCGACGCGTTGAGCGCCATGGCACGACTGCGGTCGCGGACCGAGCCGGCGACGGAGATGAGGACGAAGAGCGTGGTGATGATGCTGAGGAGAGGCATCTGGTACTGCTTGACGAAGAACCGATCGGCAAGCCGCCACAGGGGCGGGCGGGCCGGCGAACGGAAGGAGTCGACGCGAGCGATGTAGTTGCCGTGATGGCGGACCGCGCTCATGTACTGCTCGTACGAGCCGGTGGCGTGAATCGCGCCCCCGAAAGCCGCCCCGCAGACCACGACACCGATCACGAGCGCGACCACGATCTCGTACGGCTTCCGGCGCAGCGTCGCCAGCACGCCGGGAACGAGCCCGATCAGTAGGTTCTGCGGCCGGATGCCGATCGCGATCGCGAGCAGCAGCGTTCCGATCCAGTAGGCGTTGCGATCGTAACGACCGCGCAGCAGGAACGTGGCGGCGAAGACGACCAGCACGATCGACGGGACATCGCTGAAGGCCGTGCCGCCGAAGAACCAGACGTTCGGAAGGAACGCGAAGAGCACGCTGCCGATGACCGCGGTCGGAAAGCGCATCCGCAGCTCGCGGGCAAAAAGAAACATGGCCGGAAAGATCAGCACCGCGGCGACGAGGTTGATCGTCTGCAGCGCGCGAAAGTCGCTGGGGATCACGAGCCGCAGCAGCTTCGCCATGGCGATGTAGACAGGAAAACCGGGAGGATGGGGATGGTGCTGGGTGATGTCGTACTCGCGCATGCCGAGGCAGAAGAGCGCCTCGTCCCAGTCCCAGAGCGACCTCGCGACCGACAGGAATCGCGAGGCCGCGCAGACGAGCGCCACGCACCAGACGATCGTGCGCTGCCGCTTCGTCAGCAGCTCGGAGGCATTGGCGTTCAATGCCGCCTACGAACGCACGTATGTCTGGTAGAACTTCCCGTCGCGATCGGCCAACCGCTTGAGCGGCTCGTTCGGCCGGAAGCGCGGTCCGATCGACGAAAGCGCGTCGAGACGAGATGCGATGTACGGCAATCCGAGGGAGTCGGCGTAGCGCAGGAGGCCACCGCGGAACGGCGGAAAGCCGGTGCCCATGATCATCGCGAGGTCGAGCTCCCCTGCCGACGCGACGATCTTCTCGTTGAGAATCAGCGAGGCCTCGTTGATCATCGAGAGGACCATCCGCTCCACCACCTGTTTCTCATCGGCCGCGTGCGGCGCGCGCACACCGAGCACCTTGTAGACCGACGCATCGGGTCCTTTGCGTTTGCCGTTCTCGTAGAGGTACAGCCCTTTGCCGTTTTTCTTGCCGTGGCGTCCATCGGCGTACAGCTTTTCGACGACGCCCGATTTCTCCATCCGCGCACCGAAGGCTTCGGTGAGGATGCCGGCAACTTTCGCGGCCACATCGATGCCCACTTCGTCGAGCAGCGCCATCGGTCCCATCGGCATGCCGAAGCCGGTCATCGCGGCGTCGAGCGACTCGATCGAGTTCCCCTCTTCGAGCAGGAACGCCGACTCATTCATGTACGGCCCGAGGATGCGGTTGACGACGAAACCGGGACCGTCGTTGCAGTAGACGACCGTCTTGCCGAGCTTGCGCGCGAGCGCGGCGGTCGTGACCATCGCCAGGTCGGAGGTCTTCTCGCCGCGAATGATCTCGACGAGCGGCATCCGGTCGACGGGATTGAAAAAGTGCATCCCGACCACGTTCTCCGGTTGCTTCGCCTGCGTGGCGATCTGCGTGATCGGAATGGTGGAGGTGTTGGTCGCGAAGATCGCGCCCGGCTTGGCCAGCCCTTCGAATTCGGCGAGCACCTGGCGCTTGATGTTGACGTTCTCGACGACCGCTTCGATGACCACGTCGGCGCGCGAGAAGCCGCTCCAGTCGGTGGTGCCGGTGATGCGCGCGAGCTTGCGCGCCATCTCGCCGCGCGTCATGCGGCGGCGATCGACTTTCTTCTTCCACACTTTCGCCGCGGCCTTCATGCCGCCGCCGATCGCTTTCATGGCGATGTCGCGCATGCGCACTTCGGCGTCGGTTTTGTCCGCGACGATCTGGGCGATGCCGCCGCCCATCACGCCCGCGCCGAGCACGCCGACGTACGAGACGTCGTGCGGTTTGATGGTGAACGGATCCTTCTTCGATTCCTCCATCAGGAAGAAGAGGCGGACGAGGTTCTGCGCGACGTCGTTGCCGACCAGCGCCGCCGCTTCTTCCGCTTCGCGCTGCATGCCGCGCGCGACGCCGGCCGACATCGCGTACTCCATCACTTCGATCGCTTTGAGCGGCGCCGGGTAGTTGCCGTGGGTCTGGCCGAGCACTGCTTTGCGCGCTTTACCAAAGATGAGGTTGCGGGCGAGAGGATTCCCCTCGATGTAGAACTTCGTCCGTCCCGGCACTTTGCGCTTGCCCTTGGCCGCGAACTTTTTCGCGACCTCGAGCACGATGCCGGATTCGACGACGTCGTCGACGAGGCCGACTTTTTTCGCCCGTTTGCCGTCGAGGCTCTTGCCGTTGAGGATGATGTCGAGCGCGGCGGGAAGTCCGATCAGGCGCGGCAGTTTGCTGGTGCCGCCCCACGCCGGGAAGATGCCGAGCTTCACTTCCGGCAGCCCGATCTGCGCTTTCGGCGAGTCGGAAATGATCCGCCAGTCGCAGCTCAGCGCGAGCTCGCAGCCGCCGCCGAGACAGGCGCCGTCGATCGCGGTGACGGTGGTCTGCGGCAGGTTCGCGAGCTTGGTGAAGACCTCCTGGCCGAGGAGCA
>DASVRB010000456.1:0-3061 GCA_036388835.1 Thermoanaerobaculia bacterium
CCGTGTAGAATGCGGCGGACTGCCGATGCCCGATAACTTTCCCGCCTTTGACGGTTTCGAGATCGACCGCGTGCTCGGCAAGGGCGGCATGGGAACGGTCTATCTCGCGCGCGATCAAAGGCTTGGCCGTCTCGTGGCGATCAAGGTGCTGAACGCCAGCGACCTAGCCTACGACGATCGGCGGGCGCGTTTCCTGCGCGAAGCGAGGTCTGCCGCTGCGGTGCGGCACCAGAACGTCGCCACCATTTATGAGGTCGACGAGGGGCCGGACGGCGCGCCGTTCATCGTGATGGAGTTCTGCGAGGGGGAAACGCTCTCCCAGCGCATCCGCCGCCGCGCGCTCGAATCGGGCGAGTTCCTCTCCATCGCCCGGCAGCTCGCGGCCGGCGTGGCGGCGGCGCACGACAAAGGCATCCTCCACCGCGACATCAAGAGCGCCAACATCATCGTGGAGCCGAACGGCCTCGCGAAGATCCTCGACTTCGGCCTGGCCAAATCGATCCCGCGCGCCCTCACCGATCCCGGTCTCGAGCGGACGTTCGAGTCATCGACCGGCCACTTTTTCGGGACGCTGCACTTCATTTCTCCGGAGCAGGCGCGCGGACAGAACGCCGACATCCGCAGCGATCTTTTTTCAGTCGGCGTCGTGCTGTACCACATGGCCGCGGGGCATCTGCCGTTCAATGCGGACGCACCGCTGCTGGTGCTCGAGAAGATTCGCGACGGCGAGCCGGAGCCGTTCGTGCCGATCGATCCGTCGTTCCCGCCGGTGGCGTCGAAGATCATCTCCAAGCTGCTGCAGAAGAATCCGGACGACCGCTATCAGTCGGCGCACGACCTGCTCTCCGACCTCGAGGAGATCGACACGCCGACGGTGCGGATGACGCAGACGACGTCGCGTACGACGCTCGGCCGGACGATCCGCCGGCCCGCGTGGATGCGGGTCGCGGTCACGGTCGCGGCGGCGATGATCGTCATCGCGGCGATCTTTTTCGCGCAGCGCGGCCAGACCACCACCGCCGACACGACGACCGCGGCGCAGGCACCGATCCGTTCGATGGCCGTGCTCCCGCTGCGCAATATCGCGAACAGCACGCGCGATGAATTTCTCTCGATCAGCCTCGCCGACGCGCTGGTGACGGAGCTCCAGCAGATCCCGTCATTACAGGTGCGGCCGACCTCCGCGGTGCTCGAGTTCCGCGATGTGAAGGACGCGAAAACGGCGAACGAGAAGCTGCAGGTGGACGGGATTCTCGAAGGGCAGTTTCTCGCCGCGGGCGATCTCGTCCGCGTGACGCTGCAGCTCACCGATTCGCGCACCGGTTACGCGGTCTGGTCGGATTCGGTGAACGGCCGCCGCGACGATCTGCTCAAGCTGATCGATGACGTTTCGTCGCGCACGGTGACGGGTCTCAATGAACGGATCGGCATTCAGGCGCACGCGCATGCGGAGCATTCGCAACCGCGGTCGGCGAATCCAGAGGCATACGAGCAGTACCTCCGCGCACGCGCGCTGAACGGCAGTTTCGAGCCGAAGCGCTATTCGGAGCAGATCAGCGCGCTGAAGCAGGCGATCGCGCTCGATCCGTCGTTCGCGGCGGCGTATGCGGACCTCGCCACGACGCTCTCCCTCGGGCAGGCGCGCAGCCTCGCCGCCCCCGAGGATTCGGCGAGGGCGGAGTGGTACGCGCGGCAGGCCGTGCGTCTCGATCCGAATCTCCCGCAGGCGCACCTCGCCCTCGGTCGCGTGTTCGTGCGCGATCCGAATCGCTTCCGCGAATCGGTGCGCGAAGTGCTCGCGGCGCTGCGCCTCGAGTCGAGCGACACGCAGGCGCTGCATTCGGTGGTGACGTACTTTGTGTCCACCGGCGATCTGCAGCAGGCGCACTGCATCGGCGACGTGCTGGTGAAGACCGATCCGATGTCGAATGAGGCGCTGACCCGCGGCTACTGGGACATCAACGCGGTCGATCCGGAGCGCGCGTTGCGGCACGCGCAGATCGCGCTCTCATCGCGCGAGACCGAGCTGGCCGGCCACGACATGCGCGGCATCGCGCTCCTCCTTCAGAACAATCCGGCCGAAGCGGACAAGGCGGCGGACGCCGCGCTCGATCTCGTCCCGCGCCACTACCTCGGCAAGAGTCTGAAGGCGATGGTGGCGGCCTCCCGCGGCGATCGCACCAAAGCGCTCGCGCACGTGAAGACGTTCGAGGAAGACGCGACGCGCAACCACTGGGCCGCACTGCGCGTCTCGCTCGTCTACGCAAAACTCGGCGACGACGACAAGGCGCTGGAGTGGCTCGCCAAAGCGGCGCAACTCGGCAATCACAGTTGGTACGCGCTCGTGAAGCACCCCTGGTTCGCCAACCTGCACGACCGCCCCGAGTTCCAGCAGATCGTCGGCAAGATCAAAGCGGACCTCGACGATGTGCGTGACGATGTGATCGGGGTGTATCAGTTGTTGTGCAAGTGACCCTTTCCGTGTCATCCCGCGCGTCAGCGCGGGATCCCCTCCCGACGAGCGACCATGCTGCCTCTTGGCAGGGGATTCCGCGGCGTCTTCGCGCCGCGGAATGACACAGCAGGGCATCGCTCACCTCACGCTGACCGCCTCCAGCACCTTCGGCTGCGCAGCGGAGTGACCCTTTCCGTGTCATCCCGCGCGTCAGCGCGGGATCCCCTCCCGACGAGCGACCGCGCTGCCGCTCGGCAGGGGATTCCGCGGCGTCTTGCGCGCCGCGGAATGACACACGGGCGGATCGCTACCTCACGCTGACCGCCTCCAGCACCTTCGGCTGCGCAACGGACCGGCCCTTTCCGTGTCATCCCGCGCGTCAGCGCGGGATCCCTCCCGACGAGCGACCGCGCTGCCTCTCGGCAGGGGATTCCGCGGCGTCTTCGCGCCGCGGAATGACACATCAGCGCATCACTCACATCACGGTGACCGCCTCCAGCACCTTCGGCTGCGCAGCGGAGTGACCCTTTCCGTGTCACCCCGCGCGTCAGCGCGGGATCCCCTCCCGACGAGCGACCATGCTGCCTCTCGGCACGGGATTCCGCG
>DASVRB010000457.1:0-10216 GCA_036388835.1 Thermoanaerobaculia bacterium
GATCGTGCTGTTGATCCTCGCGTGGGCGGGCGCGGTGAGCGATCGTTTCGATCTGCGACTGTTCGGGCGTCAACTCATTGCGATCGACAGCTCGGACATTCCGCTGATGGCGGCGTTCGTGGTGGCGCTCATTCGGTTTCGCAAATCATTGCGCGGGATGGCGGCGCGCTCGCGATTCAACTCCGGCGCATGGGCGGCGGCGATGTGGGTCGTGGTCGGGCTGCTCGGCACGTTTGGACTGCACGGGTTTCTCTACACCTTCTTCTATCGCCGCTTCGAGCCGTTTCAGGCGATGCGCGTTCCGGCGCGATTCGCGGTCGTCGCGTATGCGGGACTGGCGGTGCTCGGCGCGATCGGTGTGGCCGCGATTCTGGCGCGGTCGCAACGGAAGAAGGTGATGAGTGCGGCGCTCGTCGCGATCGCGATCGTCGATGTGATCCCGAGCTTCCGTTGGGAGCAACTGCCGAGCGGAGTGCCGCCGGTGTACCGCTGGCTGAAGCGCGAGCGCGTCGGTCCCGTGCTCGAGCTGCCGGTGTGGGGCAATGGGGTGGAGTATTTCTACATGCTCGGCGCGACGGAGCATCACGTGCCGATCGTCAACGGCACCTCGGGATTCGCGCCGGCGGAAGCGTGGCTCGCCCGCGACGCCGAGCAGCGCCACGCGTACGACGAGCTGCTCGCGCTCGCGGAGAAATGGGGCGTGCGGCTGATCGTCGTGCACGGCGATGCGATGACCGGCGATAAGCACGGCCGGTTCGCCGAATTCGCGCGCCGCAACATCACGGAAAAGCGGATCGCGTATGTCCGGCGTTTCGACGCGGAGGTGGCCGGCGATTACGTGTTCGCGGTGCTGCGCAACCTGCCGCACGCCGCGCTGCTGCGCGCCGCGGAGGTGCCGGACGGCGCCGGCAACATGCCGGACCAGACGCTCGAGCGCTTCCTTTCCGGCAAGAGCACGCACAACGACGCGATCACGATCCATATCGAACAACCGCAGCCGTGGGCCGAGGTCAGAGGGGCGTTGCATTTGTCCGGCTGGAGCGTTTCGCCGCACGGACTGCGCCGCGTTTCGGTGTTCATCGACGACCAGCGATTCGAAGCAACGTTCCTCGAGAGGGCCGACGTAAAGGCGGTGTATCCGTGGATGTACTTCGTCGAGAAGCCGGGCTTCGGGCTCGTGCTGCCGGCGCGGCCGCGCGGCGTTTCGCGCGAGCCGCGCATCGCGGTCGAGATCGAGGACAGGGCCGGCCGCGTGCGGCGCACGCGCGAGCTGCCGATTCGCTGGCAGTGATTAGAATCGGCGGCATGCGAATCTTCCGCATTGCCGTCCTTACGCTCCTCGCCGCCGCCTGCGCCCATCAACAGAACCAGCGTGACGCACCGCAAACGCCGGCTGCTCCCGGCGAGCAGACGCTGCGCTACGCGGTGCTGATGAGCACCAACAAGGCGGGCTCGCAGGTCGTCACCCGCCGCGGCGATGAGATCACGGTCGACTACGAATACAACGACCGCGGCCGCGGTCCGAAGACGCACACGGTCATGCGGCTCGACGCGCGCGGAGTGCCGGTCTCGCTCGCACTGACGGGCAACGACTACTTCAAAACGCCGGTCGAGGAGCGCTTCGCCGTTGCGAACGGCAGGGCGACGTGGAAGAACACCGCTGAAACAGGCGAGGCGGCGTCGAACGGCTTTTACGCGAGCATGTACGGTCCGCCGGAGGAGCTGGCGGTGCTCGCGCGTGCGCTCCTGCGGAATGGCGGACGGATGTCCGCACTGCCGGGTGGGGAGCTGGCGATCCGGAAGGTGGGAGAGACGTCCATTCGCGGCACGCACGCGACCGCGTACGAGCTGACGGGACTCGGCTTCACGCCGTTCGAGCTGTGGCTCGATGATGAGCTGAATCTGTTCGGCGCGGTCTCGGCATGGCAGACGACGATCCGCGAAGGGTTCGAAGCGGATGCGAAGGCGCTGCTCGACGCGCAGGACGCCCGCGCCGCCGAGCGGATCGGCACGATGGCCGCGAAGCACATGCGCAAGCCGACGGGCGGACGCGTGACGCTGATGAACGCGCGCATCTTCGACCCGCGCAACGGGACGCTCTCCGCGCCGACCACCATCAACATCGAAGGGAACCGCATTCAATCGATCGGCGTGCCGCAGGAACGCAATGCGGCCGACATCATCGACGTCGCCGGAAAGGTCGTGCTGCCGGGCCTGTGGGACATGCACACCCACGTGGGCGACGTCGACGCGCTGCTGAACATCGCGGCCGGCATCACCTCCATCCGCGACCTCGGCAACGACAGCGACACCCTGCTCGCGCTGAAGGAGCGCATCGAGACCGGCCGCGCGATCGGGCCGCGCATCGCGCTCGCCGGGCTGGTCGATGGTCCCGGCCCGTTTCAAGGGCCGACCAACATCCTGGCCGGCAATGAAGAGGAAGCGCGCAAGGCAGTCGACTTCTTCGCCGACCGCAAGTACGAGGGGCTGAAGATCTACAGCTCGATCAAGCCGGAGCTCGTGCCGGTGCTGACGAATTACGCACACCGGCGCGGCCTGCGCGTCAGCGGCCACATCCCGGCCGGGATGCGCGCGAGCGATGCGGTCGACGCCGGCTACGACGAGATCCAGCACGCGAACATGCTCTTCCTGAACTTCATGCCGGACGTCACGGACACGCGGACGCCGGCGCGGTTCACCGAAGTCGCAAAGCGCGCCGCCGACCTCGACCTCGACTCCGCCGAGGTGCGTGCGTTCATCGAAAAACTGCGCGCGCGCAACGTGGCCGTCGATCCGACAGTCGCAATCTTCGAGGAGATGTTCACGGCCCGTGCGGGAACGATCTCGCCCGGGTATGCAATGGTCGCGGAGCGCTTTCCGCCGCAGGTGAAACGCGGCTTCCTCACCGGCGGTCTGCCGGTGCCGGAAGGGATGGACGAGCGGTACCGCGCGTCGTTCGCAAAGATGCTCGAACTCGTCGCCGCGCTGCACCGCGCCGGCGTGACGATCGTTGCCGGTACGGATGCGCTGGCGGGATTCGCGTTGCATCGCGAGCTCGAGCTGTACGCGCGGGCAGGGATTCCGAACGCCGAGGTGCTGCGCATCGCGACGCTCGTCCCCGCGCAGCTTCTGAAGCGCGAGCGCGACCTCGGCACGATCGAGCCCGGCAAGCTCGCCGACCTCATCATCGTCGATGGCAACCCGCTCGAAACCATCAGCGACATCCGACGCGTGGTGACGGTGGTGAAGGACGGAGTCGTGTTCGATCCGAAGGCGCTGTACGCGGAATTGGGTGTGAGGTAGAGGCGAACGGTTCTGGTGGAGCGGCGGGCTTTAGCCCGCCGACTGTCGTCACTGTTCGGCCGGCTGAAGCCGGCCGCTCCACCAGACGACGCGAGAAATTAGAGCGTGTAGTTCTTTTCCAGCAGCACCCGTGCGCGGCGGTCGCGCAGGTTGCGGATCTGCGACTCGATGTCGCGCTCGAACGGGATCTTGCGGTGGCTCGCGTAGACCGGGGCGTCGACGGTGATTTTCTTCAGCTCTTCGCCGAACGTGTGCGGTGTGAGGTGCGCGGTCTCATCGGCAAGCGCCTGCTGATCGTTCGGAAACGACGCCTCGGTCACGACCGCGACGACGTTCTGCATCTTGTTCGTCCGCTTCCAGATCTCCGAGGTCGGGCCGGTGTCGCCGGTGAAGACGATCGACTGACCGTTCATCTCGAGCAGGACACCCGAGGCGGGGATCTGATGATCGACGGCCACCGCGGTGATGCCGATGTCGTTGTAGACGATCCGTTTTCCGGGGGTGAGTGCACGATATTGCACCGCCGGCTTGCCGGTGGCGGGAGCGATGATGTCGGAAAAGTCCGGCCATACCACGCCGTTGAAGACATCGCGGCTCAGCAGGTCCATCACCTCGCGCGACGCGAAGATCGTCAGCGGACCGGTCGATTGCGCGAAGCGGTTGTGGATGAGGTGAGGGAGGTCGCGAATGTGGTCGGCGTGCGGATGGGTGATGAACACCGCCTGCACACGGGCCTGCTGCGCGAAGGACAACTTCGACGTGAGGGTGCCGGCGTCGACTGCGAACCAGTCGTCGATGAGGTAGCCGGTCAGGTTGTGTTCTGCATCCGACGCCCCATAAGCGCCGAGCACCTTCAGCCGCATCGCCCGTCCTTCACACTGCCAGCCTTCTTCGCGATGGAGATCAGGCGCCTATTGTTGCAGTGGCGACAGATGAAGTCCAGCGAAGTGACCACGCTCACCTCACGCATGGCCCTTGCGTAGAATCGCGGCGGGGTGGCTGAGTGGCCCCGCGGCGAAATGGCGAGCAGGAAAGCGAAAGCAGCGACCGGTCTCGAACCGTTCCATCCCGCGGTGCGCGAATGGTTCGCCGCTTCGTTCGCGGCGCCGACGAAAGCGCAGCAGCTCGGCTGGCCGGCCATCGCGAACGGCGACTGGACGCTGATCTTCGCGCCGACCGGCAGCGGCAAGACGCTGACCGCGTTTCTCTGGGCGCTCGATCGTCTGATGTTCACGCCGCGCCCGCCGAAAGAGCAGCGTTGCCGCGTGCTGTACGTCTCGCCGCTCAAGGCGCTCGCGGTCGACGTCGAGCGCAATCTCCGCGCGCCTCTCGCCGGCATCTCGAACGTGGCGCGCGCCCGCGGCGACGAGTTCGTGATTCCTGAGATCGCGACCCGCACCGGCGACACGCCTCAGTCGGAGCGCGCCCGCTTCGCACGCGAGCCGGCCGACATCCTGATCACCACGCCCGAATCGCTGTATCTGATGATGACCTCGAACGCGCGCGACGTGCTGCGCGGCGTCGAGACGGTGATCATCGACGAGATTCACGCGCTCGTTCCGAATAAACGCGGCGCGCACATGGCGGTGTCGCTCGAACGGCTGGCCTTGCGCTGCGACAAGCCGCCGCAGCGAATCGGCTTGTCCGCGACACAAAAGCCGCTCGAAGAAGTCGCGCGTTTTCTAGGTGGAGCGGCGGGCTTCAGCCCGCCGACAGCACCCGGCGGGCTAAAGCCCGCCGCTCCACAAGATGACGTCCACGACGAGTTCACTGAGAAGGCAAAAGCGCAGTTCCGCCCCGTCACCATCGTCAATACGGGCGAAAAAAAGAAGCTGCACCTGCGCGTCGAGGTGCCGGTCGAGGACATGGCCAAGGTGGCGGAGGCGACCGAGATCGCGAGCGGCCCCGCGGCGGCCGGACCGAAGTCGCCGTCGATCTGGCCGGCCATTCATCCTCGGCTGCTCGAGCTGATTCGCGCGCACACCTCCACGCTCATCTTCGTCAACTCGCGACGCCTCGCGGAGCGGCTCGCGGCTGCACTGAACGAGCTCGCCGGCGAAACGCTCGTGCAGGCGCATCACGGCTCGATCGCGCGCGCGCAGCGCGTCGAGATCGAGGACGCGTTGAAATCGGGCAAGCTGCCGGCGCTCGTCGCAACCAGCTCGCTGGAGCTCGGCATCGACATGGGGGCGATCGACCTCGTGATCCAGATCGAGGCGCCGCCGTCGATCGCCAGCGGGATGCAGCGCATCGGGCGCGCGAGCCATCAGGTCGGTGCGTCGTCGAGCGGCATCGTCTTTCCGAAGTTTCGTGGCGATCTGATTGCCTGCGCGGCCGTCGCCGAGGCCATGCATGAAGGGGCCATCGAGCCGACGCGCTATCCGCGCAATCCGCTCGACGTGCTCGCGCAGCACGTCGTGGCGATGGTCGCGGTCGACGACTGGCAGGCCGACGAGCTGTTCGCAGCGATCCGCTCCGCCGCACCGTTCGCCGAGCTTTCGCGCACCGCGTTCGACGGCGTGCTCGACATGCTCTCCGGCCTCTATCCGTCGGACGAATTCGCGGAGCTCCGGCCGCGCGTGACGTGGGATCGCGTCGCGAACACACTCACCGCGCGCCAGGGCGCAAAACGGATCGCCATCACCAGCGGCGGGACGATTCCGGATCGCGGTCTTTACGGCGTTTTTCTCGCCGGAACGGAGAAGAATCAGTCCGCGCGTGTCGGCGAGCTCGATGAAGAGATGGTCTTCGAGGCTTCCGCGGGCGAGACGTTCATCCTCGGCGCATCGACGTGGCGCATCGAGGAGATCACGCACGACAAAGTGATCGTGACGCCGGCGCCGGGGCAGCCGGGGAAGATGCCGTTCTGGAAAGCCGACGCGGCGGAGCGCACGGTGCCGTTCGGCGAGGCGATCGGCAAACTGGTGCGAGAGATTCGCGCGTCGAAACGCGAGGACGCGCTCGAGCGGCTGACCACGCGCCACGATCTCGATCGGCTCGCGGCCGAGAACTTCCTGCAGTACCTCTCCGATCAGGAAGAAGCGACCGGCGCGGTGCCGGACGACCGCACGATCGTGATAGAGCGCGTGCTCGACGAGCTCGGCGACTGGCGCGTGTGCGTGCTCTCGCCGTTCGGCGGACGGGTGCACGCGCCGTGGGCGATGGCGGTGACGGCGAAGGTGCGCAACGAGCTCGCCATCGACGTGGAGTCGATGTGGAGCGACGACGGCTTCATCATTCGCTTCCCCGAAACGGAGCATCCTCCTTCATCGGAGCTCGTGATCCCCGATCCCGACGAGGTCGAGCAACTCGTGCTGCGGCAGCTCGGCGCGAGCTCGATGTTCGCCGCGAAGTTCCGCGAAGCCGCGGCGCGCGCGCTGCTGCTGCCGCGGACGCGCATTCAGGGCCGCACGCCGCTCTGGCAGCAGCGCAAACGCGCGTACGACCTGCTGCAGGTTGCATCGCGATTCGGTTCGTTCCCGATCATCCTCGAGGCGTATCGCGAGACGTTGCGCGACGTCTTCGACGTGCCGGCGCTGGTCGACATCACGAAACGAATCCGTCAGCGCAGCATCCGCGTGCACACGGCCGACACGCAGAAGCCGTCGCCGTTCGCCGCCTCGGTGCTCTTCCGCTTCGTCGCAAATTTTCTGTACGACGGAGACGCGCCGCTCGCAGAACGCCGCGCGCAGGCGCTCTCGATCGATCAATCGCAACTCCGCGAGCTCCTCGGCGAACCGGAGCTGCGCGAGCTGCTCGATCCGGAGGCGCTCGCGCAGACGGAGCTCGAGCTGCAGCATCTCGATGAACGGCACAAGGCAAAGTCGATCGACTCGATTCACGACCTGCTGCTGCGTCTCGGCGATTTAACGGAAGAGGAGATCGCGGCGCGCGCGAACATCCAGGTGGAGGACAGGCGATCGCGCCTGTCCCCCGGTGACGTCGGAGAGGGACAGGCAGGATTGCGTGTCCTCCACTACGTTCACGAGCTGATCAAACAGCGCCGCATTCTCGAAGTCTCGGTCGCGCGCGAGAAGCGGTTCATCGCCGTCGAAGATTCTTCGCGCTATCGCGATGCGCTCGGCACGCCGATTCCGCATGGCGTCGCCGAGCGTTATCTCGAGCCGGTCGCCGATCCGGTCGGCGATCTCGTGCTCCGTTACGCGCGCACGCACGGTCCGTTCACGCCGCACGACGTCGCCGCTCGTTACGGCCTCGGCGTGGCGGTCATTCAGCACGCGCTGGCGCGGTTCGTCGAGCGCGGCCGGCTGATCGAAGGGGAGTTCCGTCCCGGCGGCACGCGGCGCGAGTGGTGCGAATCCGAGGTGCTGCGGATCGTGCGCAGACGCTCGCTTGCGAAATTGAGGAAAGAAGCGGAGCCGGTCGAGCAGCCGGTGCTCGCGCGCCTCTTCACTTCATGGCAGGGACTCACGCGCAAACGCCGCGGACTCGATGCGTTGCTCGAAGTCGTCGAAACGCTGCAGGGCTTTCCGATGGCCGCGTCGATTTTCGAGAGCGAGATCCTCGCCGCGCGCATCGAAGACTACAAACCGTCCGACCTCGACACGCTCAGCGCCGCGGGCGAGATCGTCTGGGTCGGTGTCGAGCCGCTCGGCGAACGCGATGGCCGCATCGCGCTCTATCTGACGGATCACCTGCCGCTGCTGCATCGGCCGCGCGAATCGGAAGCGCCGAGCGGCAGCGACGCAATGCTGCTCGACTATCTGCGCGGCCACGGAGCCTCTTTCTTCAATCAGCTCCAGATCGCGCTCGGCGGTTTTCCCGCGGAGTTGATCGACACGCTGTGGGACCTGGTGTGGCGCGGCGCGATCACGAACGACACGTTTCACGCGCTGCGTGCGTTCACGCGGCCGAAGAGCGCGCGCGCCGGTGCGTCGGGCTCGCGCTTTCGCTCGCGTCGCGTGGCACCTCCGTCGACGCAGGGGCGCTGGTCGCTCGTGCCGACCGCGTCGGCGAACGACACGCAACGCGCGAATGCGCTCGCGCAGCAATTGCTCACGCGCTACGGCGTGGTGACGCGCGAGGCGCCGGCGCTGGAGAACATCTTCGGCGGCTTCTCCGCGGTCTATCCGGTGTTGCGGGCGATGGAAGACGCCGGCCGCATTCGCCGCGGCTACTTCGTCGCGGGCCTCGGCGCGACGCAGTTCGCGAGCGCGGGCGCGATCGATCTGCTCCGCGCGCTGCGCGACGAGCCGGAGAAACCGGAGACGCTGATGCTCTCCGCGACCGACGCCGCGAACCCATACGGCGCGATCGCGAAATGGCCGGAGTCGCCGTTCACGCTCTCGCGCAGCGTCGGCGCGGAAGTGATCCTCGTCAACGGCCTGCTGGCCTGCTACATCTCGCGCGGCGAGAAGCAGTTCTACATCTTCCTCCCCGAGGATCAGCCGCTGCGCAATGTCGTTGCGCGCGAGATCGCGCAGAAACTCGCGTCGCTCGTGCACGACGGCGGCAGGCGCGCGCTGCTGGTCGCGGAGATCAACAACGAGCCGGCGTCGCGCAGCCCGCTGGCGACGTTCCTCATCGAGCAGGGCTTCGTCACGACCGGGCTCGGACTGCAGTTGCGCGCGGAGGTGCCGTCGAACCGTGCCCGAGGGTGACACCATCCATCGTGCCGCGCGCACGCTGCAGGCTGCGCTTGCAGGACGCGTGATCACACGCTTTGAGACCGTCTTCCCGAAGCTCGCGCGCGTCGACTACGACGCGCCGCTGGCCGGCCGCACCATCGAGCGCGTCACCGCCGCGGGGAAGAATCTGCTGATGCATTTTTCCGGCGATCTGCATCTCCGGACGCACATGCGGATGAACGGGTCGTGGCACGTCTACAAACCGGGCGAGCGGTGGCGGATGCGAAAAAGCGACATGCGCATCGTGCTCGAGACCGACACCTGGGTCGCGGTCGCGTTCAACGTGCCGGTCGCCGAGTTTCACGACACGGAATCGCTGTCGCGCCAGGAAGATCTCGTGCAGATCGGGCCCGATTTCATCGGGGCCGACTTTGATTTCGATGAAGCGATGCGCCGGATTCGCGCGCGGCCCGACGGCGAGATCGCGGACGTGCTGCTCAATCAGCGCGTGGTGGCGGGCATCGGCAACGAGTACAAATCCGAGCTCCTCTTCATGACGCGCATCAGCCCGTTCGCGCGCGTGGCCGAATTGACCGACGACCAGTTGATGACGATCCTGCGCACTTCGCGCAAGGTGATGGTCGCGAACGTCAACAAACGCTCCGGCGCGCGGATCACCACGTTCAGCCTGAATCCGAACGAGAAGCAGTACGTCTACAGCCGCGGCGGCGATCCCTGCCGGCGGTGCGGCACGCGCATCGAGTACGCGAAGCAGGGGAAAGATGCGCGCGGCACGTACTGGTGTCCGAAGTGCCAGGCGTGAGGCTCGGCTTATAATCCGCGGCCATGCCGATCATCCTTCCGCACGGTCTCACCTCGCCCGAGATTCGCGTGCTCCAGGAGTTCCGCCGCGTGAACGGCGAGACGCTTCCGCTCGATCAGCTCAAAGCCATCAAACACCCGGCCGGCGGCGGGGAGGCTCCGGCCACGACGCTGGTCGAGAAGGGTTTTCTGACAGGGAGCGACGCGGGGCTGAGCCTGACGCAGAAAGCGAAGGACTTCCTCTCGATCGACGCCCGCCCGGCCGTCGTCGGCACGAGCGACGCCGCGGCCTCGGCGGCGGAGAATCCGGACGCAGACGGCGTCTGATTGCACACGCTTCAGTGCACTTCGGCGATTCCGGTAAGCTGCTCCGGTTCAGTAACTTAGGCGTCGCGGTCAGGTTCCGTTTGTGACGGGTCAAACGCTGATGGTGCCGTAACCTGCATTGACTCAGTCACTTACCGTAATGTATCCTTGCCGCCCTGAGGGTCGAAATGACGCAT
>DASVRB010000458.1:0-4228 GCA_036388835.1 Thermoanaerobaculia bacterium
TTCACTCCATCACGCGGCGACCACCCCCGCCGCAGTCAAAGCGGCGACTGGCGTCGCCGCACTCCAGATTCGTGGGGCGTTGGGTCATCGCATTCTCGAGTTTGATGACTCGCCGGAAACATTGGCCTTTCTCGCGCGCAACGACGTGCACGAGGTCACGCAGATCGGTGCGGCGACGCCCGATCACCTGCTGTACACGAAGCGCTTTCCGCTCATGGTCGACGAAGGTGAGAACATCGCGGCGGCGCTCAAGCAGTACGTCGCACGCTACGAGCGGTGGTATGCGCAGCACCCGCGCGAGTTCGCGATGCTCGATCCGAATCCGCGCATCGTGCTGATGCCGGGCGTCGGAATGTGGACGGCCGGCAAGGACGCGCGCGCGGCGCGCATTGTGCGCGACATCTATCGCCACACCATGCGCATCATCGAGGATGCGGAAGCGGCGGGCGGATACGAGACGCTCGACGATCACGACGCCTTTCACGCGGAGTACTGGCCGCTCGAGCTGTACAAACTGACGCTGCTTCCGAAAGAGAAAGAGCTCGCGAGCAGGATCGCCTTCGTCACCGGCGCCGCGAGCGGCATCGGCCGCGCGGTCGCGGAACGCTTCGCCGAGGAAGGAGCGCACGTGGTGGTGACGGACGTCGATCTCGCGCTAGCGGAAGAGGTGGCGCAGTCGATCGTCGCGAAACACGGCCTCCGCCGCGCCATCGCCTTGCCGCTCGACGTGACCGATGAAGCAGCGGTCGACGGTGCATTCGAAACGACGGTGCGCGAATACGGCGGTCTCGACGTCGTGGTCTCGAACGCCGGCATCTCTTCGTTCGGCAGCCTCGACACACTCGCCAGCGGCGACTGGGATCGCGCGTTTGCGGTGAATTCGCGCGGGCACTTCCTCGTCGCACGCGCGGCGATGCGCGTCATGAAAACGCAGGCCCTCGGCGGCTCGATCGTCTTCAACGCGTCGAAGAACGTCACCGCGCCGGGGAAGGAGTTCGGCGCGTACAGCGTGAGCAAAGCGGCGCAGGCGCAGCTCTGCAAAATCGTGGCGCTCGAAGGGGGCGAGTTCGGCATCCGCGCGAACATGCTCAACCCCGACGCGATCTTCGGCGGCTCGCGTTTCTGGAGCGACGAGATGCGCTCCATGCGCGCGCAGGCATACGGCGTCGACACGGAAAAACTCCCCGACTTTTATCGCAACCGCACGCTCCTGAAAGTGGAAGTGACGGCGGACGATGTGGCGGAGGCGGCGCTGTTTCTCGCCAGCGCCCGCTCGGCCAAAACGACCGGCACGATGCTGCCGGTGGACGGTGGAGTAAAAGAAGCGTTTCCGCGGTAATCGTTCGCAATGTCCGCTCTCCGGCCGATCGCCGCCGCCGCGTTTCTCTTCCTCGCCAGCACCGTTCTCGCCGCTCCGCCGGAGCCGCCGCGCGCGAATGAAAAGTGGGTGACGCTGCAGGTCGACGAGTTCCGCATCGTCAGCAGCGCGTCGCCGGGCGCGACGCTCGACATCGCGCGCGACCTGCTGCGCATGCGCTCGGCGATCGGACAACTGACGCAGCTCAAAGTCCGCTCCGCGCTGCCGACGCGCGTGTTCATCTTCGCGAACGAGCGTCGCTTTGGTCCGTACCGCGACGCGCTGCTGCAGCGCAAAACGGAGAACATCACCGGCGTCTTCGCGCAGGGCGACAACGGCAACTTCATCCTGCTGCGGAGCGACTCGGAGGACGTCGATCGGGTCGTCTATCACGAGCTGACGCATTACTTCGTCCGCAATACCACCAGTGGATTGCCGCTCTGGTTCAGCGAGGGGCTGGCCGAGTACTACTCGACGTTCAAGACCACGCGCGACGCGGTGCAGATCGGGCGCGCGGTGCCGGAGCACATTCACTGGCTGCGGCGCGAGCAATTGATTCCGCTGCGCGAGCTGTTCGCGATCGGCGTCGATTCACCGGCCTACAACGAAGGGATGCGCCAGGGCGTGTTCTACGCGGAGTCGTGGGCGCTGGTGCACTACCTGATGACCGATCCGGAGCGCCGCCCGAAGCTTGGCGAGTTTCTCCATCTTCTCGGCCTCGGCGAGGATGTCGAGACGTCGTTCAACACCGCATTCGGGATGAAGTTCGAAGAGCTCGAGAAGCAGCTCCGCGCGTACGTGCGCGGCTTCGGCTTCAAGTACGCGTCGTATGCGACGGGACAGATCGCGATCGCGGAGCCGCCTGCGCCCGTGCCGATGACGCACGACGCGGTGCTGTACGAGACCGGCCATCTGCTCGCGAATGCCGGCGGCCCGGCCGCAGAGACGGCGGAGCGTTTCCTCGCCGCGGCGCTGGAAGCGAATCCGAAGCACGCCTCCGCGCATGCCGCTCTCGGACGGCTGCACATCCTCGCGAATCGCCGCGCCGAGGCCGATGCCGCGCTCGCGAAAGCAGTGCAGTTCGGCGGAGATGATCCGGAGATCTACCTCATCGCCGGCACGAGCATCCTCTCGCGTTTCGCGGGGCAGCGCTCGAATGAGATCTCCGCGGATGACATGAAGAAAGCGCACGATCTACTGAAGCGTGCGACGGAGCTCGATCCCCGTTCCGCGGTGGCGTGGGCCAGTCTCGGCGCGACGTACATCGCACTTCCGGTCGATGGCGCGCCCGGCATCGCCGCGCTCGAAAAGAGTCTTGCCCTCGCCCCTGCGAACGACGAGGCGATGTACTACCTGATGCAACTCTACGCGCGCGCCGAACGTTACGACGACGCGCGGCGCACCGGCTACGCGCTGCTGCGCCGCACCACCGACGCGCGCATGAAAGAGACCCTCACCGAGGCGCTGCGCGATCTGGAAAACATCAGCGCGTTCAACCGCGTCGCCACCGCGATGAACGAAGCCGTCACCGCGGCGAACGCCGGCAGGTTCGAGGATGCGCTGTCGATCGTCGACGCCACCATTCCGACGATCACCGACGCCGCCACGCTCGCGCGCGCGAAAGAATTTCGCGCGCAATTGGCCGAGTCGGCGAAAAAGAAGAAGCGCTGAACGCTACAACCGCGTCAGCGCGAACATCGTCAGATCGTCCGCGGCGGGTGCGGCTCCGACGAAGCTCTGCACGTGCGCTTCGATCGACTCGAGCACGCGCGGGGCGGGCGTGCCGTGCATCGTGGAGACGAGCTGCGCGACCGGCTCGAGTCCGAGTTGCTCTTCCGTCTCGTTCTCAGCCTCGGTGACCCCATCGGTGAAGAGCACGAGCGAATCGCCCGACTCGAGCGTCACGGTCTGATTGCGATATTTCGCCGCGCCGAAGAGGCCGACCACCATGTCGGTGGTCGTGAGCTGATCGACGCCGCGACGCGAGATGACGAGCGGTGCGACGTGACCGGCATTCGCGAACTCGATCGTGCCGCTCTTCGGATCGAGCACGCCGACCACCATCGTCACGAACTTGGTCGGCGCCGTCTTCGGCGCGAGCGTCGTGTTGAGATCGCGCACGAGCTCCGCAGGCGATGGATCGGTGCGCGTGAAAATGCCGAACGCGGTGGCCACGCTCGCCATCACCAGCGCCGCGGTGATGCCCTTGCCGCTGACGTCGGCCATGATGAAGTAGATGCGTCCGTCGGGCCGCGCCACGACGTCGTAGTAGTCGCCGCTGACCGTGCGGCACGGACGGTTCGCGCCGGCGAACGCGTAGCCTTCGATCGACGGGAGCTCCGCCGGCAGGAGGCGGCTCTGAATCGTGTAGGCGGTGCGCAGCTCTTCGTCGAGCTTCGACTTTGCGATCGCTTCTTCACGCAACCGCGTCGTCTCGAGCTTGACCGCGGCGAAACGGGCGATCTGCGCGAGGAGGTGCACGTCGTCGCGCGTGACCGAGCCGCGATTGGCTTGGAAATCGAGGTAGAGCACGCCGAGAACGGCGTCACCGACCATCAGCGGCGCGCAGACGGCGGAGCGGATGTCCTGCGCGATGATCGACTGCGCGAGCGCGAGCTTCTCGTCCTGCGAAGTGTCGACGAAGGAAACGACTTTGCGTCCTTCCACGACTTCGCGCAGGAGCGTGCGCGAGATGTAGAGATCGAGTGAATCGGATGCGTCGCGGCGCCGCAGCAGCACGGTGCGAAACGACCGTCCGTCGTGTCCGAACAGCGCCAGCGCGGCGCGCGATGGCTCGAGCAACTCGACCACGCGATCGAGGATGAAATCGAACAGCTCCCCCATCGAACGGTCTTCGATGAACTGCATCGC
>DASVRB010000459.1:0-9749 GCA_036388835.1 Thermoanaerobaculia bacterium
GCCAGCGTCGTGGACTTGCCGGAGCCGGTGGGCCCGGTGACCAGCACGAGACCGCGCGGCTTGTTGCAGATCTCTTCGACGACCGCCGGCAGTCCGAGCTCCTTGAAGCCGAGGATCTCGTACGGGATCTGCCGGTAGACCGCGGCGGTGGCGCCGCGCTGGTTGAAGATGTTCGCGCGGAAACGGGCCAGACCTTTGATGCCGAACGAGAGGTCGAGCTCGAGGTTTTCTTCGAAGCGGTGCTTCTGCGCGTCGGTGAGCACCGAATAGGCGAGCTGCTTGGTCTCAGGCGCGGTCAGCGCCGGCATGTCGAGCGGCACGAGCTTGCCGTCGATGCGGATCTGCGGCGCGGAGTTGGTCGTGACGTGCAGGTCCGAGCCGCCGCGCTCGACCATGGTCTTGAGAAGCTGATGCAGGGTGACGGCCATTGGTTCTCCCGAGTATCTACTGTGCTGCGGTGAAGTTCTCGGTTCTCAGTTGTCAGTGGTCCGTGCAGTGTCGCCCGGGCGGAACGGCGCAGACAACCGACAACCGATAACCGAGAACGTCAGGCCACCGTCTCGCGAACGACTTCCTCGACGGTCGTGATGCCTTCTTTGATTTTAACGAGTCCGGAACGGCGGAGTGTGATCATGCCGTTCTCCATTGCTTTTTTCTTGATGTCGATGGCGGTGCCGCCGGCGAGGATGAGGTCGCGGATGTCGTCGTCGATGACCATGACTTCGATGAGACCGACGCGCCCTTTGTAGCCGGTGTTGTTGCACTTTTCGCAACCGCGGCCTTTGTAGACGGTGAAGGTTCCGATCTCTTCTTTTTTGTAGCCGAGGTTCGCGACCGCCTGCGGGGTCATGTCGACCGCTTCTTTGCACTGCGAACAGATGCGGCGCACGAGGCGCTGCGCGGCGATGAGCTGCGTGGCGGTGGCCACGAGGAACGGCTCGATGCCCATGTTCATGAGGCGGTTGATGGTCGACGGGGCGTCGTTGGTGTGCAGCGTCGAGAGCACAAGGTGGCCGGTCAGCGCCGCCTTGATCGCGATCTCGGCGGTCTCGAAGTCGCGGATCTCGCCGACCAGGATGATGTTCGGATCCTGCCGCAGGAAGGAGCGCAGCGTGGCCGCGAAGTTGAGGCCGATCGCTTCCTTCATCTGCACCTGGTTGATGCCCGGCAAATTGAACTCGACCGGGTCTTCCGCGGTCATGATGTTGACTTCCGGTGAGTTGACCTTCGACAGCGCGGAGTAGAGCGTGTTGGTTTTGCCCGAGCCGGTCGGCCCGGTCACCAGCACCATTCCCCACGGCTTGAAGATCGCCTCTTCGAAACGCGTCAGCGACTCCTGCTCGAAGCCGAGCTTGGTCATGTCGAGGCGGAGGTTGTCTTTGTCGAGAAGCCGCATGACGATCTTCTCGCCGAAGAGCGTCGGAAGCACGGAGACGCGGAAGTCGAGCTCTTTGTTCTTGTCCTCGAGCTTGATCTTGAGCTTGATGCGGCCGTCCTGCGGCAGGCGCTTCTCCGAGATGTCGAGCTTCGCCAGAATCTTCATGCGCGACGTCATGGCGTCCTTGAGCTTCAAGGGCGGGTTCATGATCTCGTAGAGGATTCCGTCGATGCGGAAACGGACGCGGTACTCCTTCTCGTACGGCTCGATGTGAATGTCGGAGGCGCCGCGCTTGATGGCGTCGGTGAGGATGAGATTGCACAGCTTGACGACCGGCGCTTCTTCGGCGGAATCGGCGAGCGCGGTGACGTCTAGCTCTTCATCCTCTTCGAGGACTTCGAGGTCGGCGGTCTCCTGCGTCTGCAGGTCTTCCATGACCTTCTTCAGCTCGAGCGAAGAGGTCGTGCCGTAGTAGTTGTCGATCGCCGCTTTGATCCCGAGCTCGGAGGCCACGACCGGCTCGACGTTGTAGCCGGTCATGAACTTGATGTCGTCCATGGCGAAGACGTTCGTCGGATCGGCCATGGCGATGGTGATCGTGGCGCCGGTCTTGTTGACCGGGAGGATGTTGTATTTGCGCGCGACGTCGCCCGGGATCAGCTTGATGACGCTCGCGTCGATCTCGAAGTGCTGGAGGTTGATGGAGGGGACGCCGAACTGCTGGCTGAGGCACTCCGTGATGTCTTCTTCGGAGACGAAGCCGAGCTTGATCAGCGTTTCGCCGAGCTTGCCGCCGGTCTCTTTCTGAAGACGGAGCGCTTCCTTGAGCTGATCCTGACTGATCAGGCTCGCTTTGGTGAGCAACTCACCGAGACGAACACTCATACGTGCTTTCTATTGCTCCTGGGGACGATTGGGGCCGTGCTCGTCGGTCCGACCGAGGCGGCGAGTTTAACACCGTGACATTCGCACGGAGATGTGCTCAGTTATTTTAAACGAGATGTCAACGGACGGCGGTGTTGAGAAGGGGCGGCTCGGTCGACGTGACGCCGCTGCTGACGCTCTTCAACGTCGCCGTCACACTCCCGAATTTGACCTCGGTGCGAATCCGGACCGGCAGGCGCCGCTCGTCATCGGAGTACCAGATGAAGAGGCGCTCCTCGCGCGCAACGCCGCCCCGCACCATTTCGGGCTCGATGAGCAGGCAGTTGAACGTGCCGGCCGGCGTCTGCACGACCTCGCGGCGGATGACTTTCGCCCGCACGTTGTACAGCTTGAGGTCGGCGTACAGCGGGAACTCGTACGACTTGCCGGGGGCGAGGTCGAGGGTGCGGATGTGGTAGATCACCGAGATCGGATCGAGCACCGGACGAGGCACCGGCACGCGGCGGGTGGCGGTTCGTTTGCGCGTGGCCACGCCGTCTTCGAAGGTGGTGGTCTCTTCCGTCCTGTCGCCGCGCTCGTCGAGCTTCTTGCGGATGCGCAGCGTCGAGAAGTCTTTCGCGTCGACGGTGGTCTCGATCTCGTCACGAACTTTGAACAATCGGCCGACGCTGCCGCCGGAACGGGCCACGGAGGTGATGCGGAAGCGGCTTTTCTCGTCGTCGGCAGGGGCGATGGTCATGCGCGCGGTGCCGCCCGCGACCTTCATCCAGGTCACGGTGTAGTCGAGGGTCTCACCGTCACGAAAGGCTGTTTCTACCGGTGTGGGAGCGCTCGTGAGCATCGCCACGACCGCGAGCAGCCCGAGGAGCGTTTTCACGCGCAGATCCTGCCGAGGATCGTCATCACCTCTTCAACAGTTATCGAGTGCATCAATTTCGTGGTCTGGAAACGGTCGATGCAATTGTCGAGCTGGCCATATGGTCCGTTGCGCCGCGGATCGGTCGGGCCGTAGAGCCCGACGACCTTTGTGCCGAGAGCCGTGGCGAGATGAAGCGGGCCGGTATCGCCGCCGATGACGACCTTCGCCTGCTGCAGGATGAAGGCGAGCTCGCGCAGGTTCGTCGGCGGCGCGAGCGGCACTCCGATCTCCTCGGCGAGCTCCCGTTCGCCCGGACCCCAGACGGCGATCACGTCGCTGCCGATGCGACGCGCGAGCTCGCGAAAACGCTCGGTCGGCCAGAGCTTGTTCGCCTTTCCGGCGCCGGGGAGGAAAACGATCTTGTTCGTGAATGCGTCGAGGCCGCTGTTCAGCGGGAACGCGTCCCAGTTGCCTTGTCTCTCGAGCGAACCACTCGCGAGCGGCTGTGACTCGGTGACCGCGGAGACGAGCTGCAGGTTCTGCTCGAGGACGTGGCGCGTCGTATCGACCGGCACTTTGCGATTGGTGAAGAGGAGCGCCGGTTTTTCGCGGATGGCGTCCCTGTCGAAGCCGGTCCGCGTCTTCGCACGTGCGAGCACGCCGAGGACGGCGCTCTTGACCAGGCCCTGAAAGTCGATCGACTCGGACGTGCCCTGCATCGCCCGAACCGCAGTGGCGATGTCGCCGCGCGAGGCGTACAGCGACTTCCCCCATTTGCGGTAGCGCACCGGAATGGCGTGCACTCCGGTGACGAGCTCGACGAGCTCGCGGTACGGCGCCTCGACGACCCAGGAGACGTTGCAGTCGCGCAACGTGATGACGGCGGGGATGGTGTGAATGACGTCGCCGAGGGCGGAGAGGCGCAGGACGAGGACGCGCTTCATCGCGTCTTCATCTTTTCGAGCACCGCGGTCGTGGAGTGGTCTTTCGGATCGCCAACGATCACAACCTTGCCGCCATACGACCGCACGATCTCCCCCTCGGGCACGGAGTCGGCCGTGTAGTCGGTCCCCTTGCACTGAAAGTCGGGCCGCAGCTCGCGCAGCAGCCGCGCGGGGCTCTTCTCGTCGAATACCGTCACATAGCCAACGCCGCGAATCGCCGAGATGAGCTCCGCCCGCTCGTCGGCCGGCATCACGGGACGCCCCTCCCCTTTGAGCTGGCGCACCGACTCGTCACCGTTCACCCCGACCACGAGCACGTCCGCAACACTCGCTGCATCCTGCAGATAGCGGATGTGCCCGACGTGCAGCACGTCGAAACAGCCGTTCGCAAACGCGATGGTCTTGCCGGATGCGCGCTCCGCGGCGAGCGTTTCGAGGAGGGTGGGTTCGGTGAGGATGGGGGCGTTCATGGATGTTGTCCGTTGTCGGTCGTCAGTTGTCTGCGAAGTGTCGCCCGGGCGGAATCGCACAGACAACCGACAACTGAAAACCGACAACTATTCGTTCAGCTCCTCATCCCTCTCGATCGCATGCGCGAGCTCGTCGTTCGAGACGGTGGCGGTGCCCATTTTCATGACCACGATGCCGCCGGCGTAGTTGGCGAGCTTGGCGGCTTCGGCGAAGGAGGCTTGCGCGGCAAGGGCGAGGGTGAAGGTGGCGATGACGGTGTCGCCGGCGCCGGTGACGTCGGCCACTTCATCCGTTCCGTAGACCGGAATCAGCAGCGGCTCGCTTGCGTCGCGCTCGAGCAGCGCCATCCCGCGGCTGCCGCGCGTGATCAGCACTGCGTCGGAGTCGAGGCCCTGCTGCAGCGTGAGCGCGACTTCGCCGATCTTCTCTTCCTCACCGTTCCAGAGCGAGGTGCCGGCGGCTGCCGCCGCTTCTTCTTCGTTCGGCGTGGCGGCGGTGACGCCGGGGTAGTCGAGGAGCTCGTAGCGCGAGTCGAGCGTGACCGGCTTTCCGTGAGCGTGACGGGTGAGCGTGGAGACGACCTGCGGCCGTACGACTCCGTAGCCGTAGTCGCTGATCAGCGCCGCGTCACACATGCCGATCGCGTCGCGCAGCACGCCGCGGAACTGGTCTTCTTCCTCCGCGGACATGGTGAAGGTGTCCTCGATGTCGTAGCGGACGATCTGCTGCCGCCGCGCGTGCGGCATCCCGCCGAGAATGCGCACCTTGGTCGGCGTGGCGTAGCGCTCGGCGCGGAGAATGCCGCCGCAGTCGATGCCGTGGCCGCACATTTTCTCGATCAGCTTCTGCGCGGCAACGTCCGAGCCGAGGACGGAGACCGGAACCGGGAGACCGCCGAGAGACCAGATGTTGTGAATCGCGTTGCCCGCACCGCCGAGGAGAATGTCGTCCGCGTACTGGCGAAGGATGAGCACCGGCGCCTCGCGCGAGATCCGCTTCGGCGTTCCATAGATGAAGCGGTCCGCTACGATGTCGCCGTAGACGGCGATCAGCTTCCCCTTCATCGCTTCCGTGAGCTGCAACAGACGGGCGCGACTGAACACCGCCGGACTATAGAACACCGACCGATGAACACGGAACATGGAAGCAAACGGCCGCCGCTCGTGGAAGGCGTCGATTACTACTACGAGGGTCGATTCCTCGTCTTCACGGAGAAGTTCCTGCACGACCGCGGCTACTGCTGCGAATCCGGCTGCCGCCACTGCCCGTACGGCTTCCGGAAAGACGTGCGGAACGACGTCCCTACGGAGTAGGCGCCGCTTCGGCGACGCCGCGCGCGTCGCCGAGATCGGCCTCGCGGAGCTCGACTTTCTCGTCGCCGCTGAGGACGTTCTCGACGTCGATGAGCAGGTAGACCTCATCGCCATGCGGCACGATGCCGATCAGCAGCTCGCCGCGAATGCCGCGCACGATCGGCGGGGGCGGAAGGAAGACGTCAGTGGAAATGGTGACGATGCGCCGCACTTCATCGACCTTGAGGCCGATCATGCCTGCCGACGTGTGCGTGATGAGGACGAGCGGGTTCGCCGCTTTTTCGAGCCGTGGATAGAGCCGCGCGCGCAGATCGAAAACGGGGATGACTTCGTTGCGCAACACGATGATGCCTTCGACGAAGGAGGGCGCGGTCGGCACGGATGTCGTGCCGCTGTACGGCACGATCTGACGCACGGCCATGATGTCGAGAATGAAGGTCTCAGGACCGACGCGAAATGTGATCAGTCGAAGCTCTGACATCTGCTCGCCATTGTACGGGAGCACGACGGGGGCGCCTCCGGCGGGCCGGCGCGGCCGGCCTCGTTTGTTGCCATAGGCTGTCTGCGCGTGCGTCGCTCGTCGCGCGTGTGGCCGTGCCGCCCCACCGGGGGCGCCTTGGCGACGCGATCTCTTCTACGGTGCGACGGCCCGGCGAAGCGCCGCAGGCGGGCCGCCGCGGCCAACCGCGCAACGAGCGACGCACGCGCGAATGGCCTGAGGCAACAAACGAGGCCGGCCGCGCCGGCCCGCCGGAGGCGCCCCCGTCGTCCCTGTAGCCCAGCGCGTCAGCCGCGCACGCGGAACTTGCGCACTTCGTCGTCGAAGCCGCGGATCGCGTCATTCAGCAGCGTGATCGCGTTGCTCATGTCGCCTGCCGTCGAGCGATTGCCGTCCGCGATCGCGCGCACCTGCTGCATCGTCGCCACGATCTTCTCGCTCTCCGCCGCCTGATTCGCCGCCACCTGGAAGATCTCGTGAATCATTTCGATCATCCGTTCCGCGGCCGCGGAGATCATCGACGAGCCCGACTTCTGCTCCACCATCGCCTGGCGCACGTAGCGCGTCACCTCGCGCATCGATTCGACCGCGCGGAGAATGTGATCCGAGCCCTGCGCCTGCTGCCCCGTCGCAGAGTTGATCTGTCCGACCATCGATTGCAGACGATCCACCGCCCGCGTCACCGTCTCGCTGCCGGTGGCCTGCTCGCGCGTTGCCGCGGCGATCTCTTTGCCCATGCTCGACGACTTCGTGGCCGACTCCAGAATGTTGTTCAGCGCGCGTCCCGCTTCGTGCGAGAGCGCGACACCCGTCTCCACCAGCGACGAACCTGCGGACGTCGCTTTCAGCGCATTTTCCACTTCATCCTGCACGCCGCGAATCAGGTTCGCGATGTCGCGCGTCGACGAGGCCGTCCGCTCCGACAGCTCGCGAATCTCCGCCGCCACCACCGAAAAACCCTTCCCGTACTCCCCCGCCTGCGCCGCCAGAATCGCGGCGTTCAGCGCGAGGAGATTCGTCTGCTCCGCCACGTCTTCGATGACGTTCAGGATCTTGCCGATGGCCACCGAGCGATCGCCGAGACGGCCGACCACCGAGTTCGCCTCGATGACGGACTGACGGATCTGCTCCATTCCTTCGATCGTTTCGCGGACCGCGCGCATCCCTGATTCGGCGGCGTCCGCGACCGCGAGCGCGAGATCGTACGAGCGGGCCGCATTCGCCTCCACCTGCGCGATCGACGCCGACATCTCCACCATCGAAGACGAAGTGTCGGTGACGAAGTTTGTGAGGTACGACGCGTTCTGGTCGACCTCGTTGATCGACGAGACCATCTGATTTGTGGCCGAGGCGGTGTCTTCGACCGAGCTGTAGAGCGTCTCCGTGTGGCGGCTCACTTCCTCCATCGACGCCACCATCTGCAGCATCGACGACGAAGTCTCTTCCGATGACGCCGAGAGCGCTTCGACGTTGTCGGTGATTTTGCGGACGCCGTTGTTGAGCTGATCGATCGAGTTGTACGTCTCGTCGATGATCGCCCGCTGCTCGTCGACGCGGCTGATGACGAGTTGCGAGCGCGACTCCACCGTCTCCACGACCGACTTCAGCTTCGACTGCGACTGCATGAGGTTGTTGACCGTTCGCTCGAGGTGCGTGGCCATCGAGTTGAAGGCCTCGCCGAGACTGCCGATCTCGTCGCCGGTGGCCACGTTCGCGCGCTGCGTCAGATCGCCTTTCGAGATTTGCCGCGCGGTCGACACCAGCGCCAGGATCGGTTTCACCAGGAGCTGCGAGGCGAACCACGCCGCGAGCGTCGCCAGCGCCAGGATCAGCGCGGTGATGCCGAGGTTCCAGTTGCGCAGCGCGTTGACCGCGTTCGCCGCTTGCGACTCGTTGAGCAGCAGCCGGAAGTAGCCTTTCGGCGTTGCGCCTGCCTTCGACGCCTCTTCTTTCGTTTCGAAGAACGGAACGGTGTAGACGTGCAGCCCTTTGCCCGCCAGCGGTCCATGCTCGCGCTGCAGCGGGCGTCCGACCAGCGGCTCCGGCGCGCGCGGCGCGGTGGCCGCGATGGTCTTGCCGCCCGCGTCGAGGAACTCGGCGTACGCGACGGAGCTGTTCCTCGCGAGCGCGTTGACGATGTCTTTGAGGTCCATCGTCAAACCGAAGATGACGTAGTAGCCGGCGGTGGCTTCGATCGCCTGCGCGATCGCCTCTCCCTGCTCGACCGTCTGCGCGATCATCGCGCGCCGGACGAGGTACTGCTGTACGCCGAGCAGCACGAGCGCGATCAGAACGGTAGGGATGGCAAAGCCGAGAACGAACTTCGAGCGAAGACCGAACCGCACGCCCTTTTCGGGTTGATTGCCGACCAGCATGAAGAGCCGGATGATAGCAGCCGCCTCGGCTGCAGAGCACTCGCACGCTGTTGCTATCATCGCGGCCATGCCTCTCATCCACTGCCCCAAATGCGGGCAGTCTTACGACGTGCCGGGCGTGATTGCGGTCCGTGTGCCGAACTCCATCGCCACCTGCCAGTGCGGCGAATGGCTGTCCGGCAGCAAGGCCGCGGTGCTCGCGCGGCTCGTCGACGTGAATCAGATCCGCGAGATCGATCTGAAGCCGTACCGCGTCAGCGGCGACGCCGCGGCGCCTTCTGCAACGCACGACGAGCCTGCCGTCGCGCCGTCCGCACCGCGCTCGGTGCGCATCGTCGCGCGCGGCGCGAAAGAATCGGTCGATTCGATCTTCACGATTCACGAACATCCGCTCTGGATCGGACGCAAGGGTTGTCACGTCGAGCTCGCGGAAGCGGAGCTGTCGATCCGTCACTGTTCGATCTCCGTTCGGGGCGACACGCTCGTCGTGCGCGACGCCGACTCGCACATGGGGACGTTCCTCGATGGGCAGCAGATCGACGAAGCGCCGATCGGCGACGGCGTGCATCTGCTGCGCGTTGGGGCCGCACTCGTGAGCGTCGAGCCGACCACGGAAGCAGGGGTTCCGGTCGAGCCGATCACGCTCGATGCCGCGTCCGTGGTCGACGAGTCTGCGCTCGCCGAAAAGATGCGCGCGATGCGCACGACTCAGCCGGCGGCCGCCTCGCGCGTCGTCCTGATCTGCGTCGAGGGCTCACTCGCCGGTCAGGAGTTCGAGATCCCGAGCGGCGGCACGTTGGTCGTCGGGCGCGAGGGGCATGTGCGCGTTCCGGACGAGTTTCTTTCGCGCCGTCACTTTGAGGTTGCCCGCGAGCCTGACGGTACGGTTCGCGTCCGCGATCTCGGCAGCCGCAACGGCACGTTTCTCAACACGCTCCCGGCGCGCAATACGAAGGTGCACGCGGGCGACGAGATCCGCGCCGGCATCAATCGCTTCAAGATCGAACAGCGCGCCTGACCGGACG
>DASVRB010000460.1:0-15199 GCA_036388835.1 Thermoanaerobaculia bacterium
CAAACGCTCCGGCAGATGCTCGACCGCGATCTCTTTCGCCTCGCCCGCCATCGCGTGCGCCGCGCGAATCGTGTTCTGCAGCTCGCGCACGTTGCCCGGCCACGCGTACGCGCTGAAGATCGCCTCGGCGTCCTGCGACAACAGCGACGGCCCGCCGCGGTGCTTCTCCTTCTCGACCGCCAGGAAATGCGACGCCAGCAACAGAATGTCGCCGCCGCGCTCGCGCAGCGGTGGCAGCGGCACGCCGACTCCGCAGATCCGGTAGTAGAGATCCTCGCGGAATCGTCCTTCTTCCACCGCCGAATCGAGCTTGCGATTCGTGGCGCTGACGATGCGCACGTCGGCGGAACGATTGACCGTGTCGCCGACGCGGCGGAACTCCCCCTCCTGCAGAAAACGCAGCAGCTTCGCCTGCGCCGGCAGCGGGAGCTCGCCGATTTCATCGAGAAAGAGCGTCCCTCCCTCGGTGGTCTCGATGAGGCCCGCACGATCGCGATCGGCACCGGTGAACGCGCCGCGCACGTGGCCGAACAGTTCGCTCTCGATCAGGTTCTCCGGCAGCGCCGCGCAGTTCACGGCCGTGAATTGCTTCTGCCGCCGCGGCGACTGACGATGGATCGCGCGCGCGACGAGCTCTTTGCCCGTTCCCGATTCGCCGAGGATGCACACCGGGACGTCGCGACGCGCGACGAGGGCCACGAGCGACTCCACTTCCCGAATCGCGGGCGACTGACCGACGATGCCGTCGATCGCACCGGCGCGCGCGGGCCGCGCACTCTCCTCCTCCTGCTCGAGGAGACGCCGGAAGCGATGATTCTCCGAGCGCATCCGGAAGATCGCCGCCACCGCATCGCGGCCGTCGTTGCTCCAGCGCGAGGCGCCTTCGATGTAGAGCAGCTCGCGCTCACTGCAGACCATCCAGTCCGGCGCGTCGTCCAGATCATCGAACGACGGCGGCGCGTACGAGCCGATCGCATTCCATTGGCCGAGGCGATTGCGCGTCGCGAAACACCACGGCACATCGAGATCGTGCGGCGCGAACGGGAACTCACGCGTGGCCGCCGCTCGCAGAACGCGCAGCTCCACTTCTGCCGGAGCGGGCGCGGGATCGAAGACGAGGTCGTACGCCGCCGCGAGCGTGCGCGCCGCGTTCGCGTCACCGGTTTTGATCGCAACACGAAACGCGAACAACGCCTCGGGTGGAGAGCAGGAAAGGTTGGCTGTGTCTTCGTTCGATCGTGCAGCCAGGACAGGCAGGATTGCCTGTCCTCCACGGGCAATGCGGTCGTGCCGCCGCGTCAGCTCCGCATTTCCGCTTCTGCCGCTGGAGCGAAGGACGTGCTTCGTTCCCTCCATCCAATCGAGCTCGTCGAGGATGAGCGCGGCCGCCTCGCGAATCTGCCCGTGCGTGCCGGGCCTCTCGAAGATCGCGTGTGCGGTGCGGCGCGCATCGGCGAAGCGGCCGCGCGAGAAATCGAGATGCGCGGTGAGGAGCTGCAGCTCCGCGAGCCGCACCTCGTCGCGCGTCGACGAGTAGTAATGACGCAGCCGCGCGATTCGTTGAGCCGCGTGCGCCCACTGCCCGTTGTCGGCCGCGAGGTACGCGAGCGTGAAGAGGATGCCGCCCGCCGCGCGATCGCCCTGCGTCTCCTCCACTTCCTGCAATGACTGCACGGCGACGGCGCGCGCGGCGTCCCAGTCGCCGGCCGAAAACGTCGCGAAGAGGCGGTCGAGCGATGCGTCGATCTTCTCGATCATGTTGCGCGCGCGCTCGTGCGACGCGATTGCCTGTGCGGCCGCTTCCGCGTAATCGCCGCGCTCCAGCGCGCGATAGGTGGCCAAACGCGAGGCGAGGTAATGCTCGTGCGGCAACACCACCTCCGCACCGTGCAGCCCGCGCTCGTAATTCGCCTCGGCTGATTCGCCGCACTGCGCGAGGACGCGCAACGCCTCCTCCTCGCGATCCATGAGCCGCAGCACTTCCGCACGCAGGAGCAGCGCCTCCGGCGTGTCGATGCGCTCGAGCCGCGAGAGCGCGGTCGCGTAATCGCCGGTGCGGCGTTCCGCGCGCGCGAGCACGAGCTCATCGCCGCAGTCGAGCTCGCGCGCATCGCGGTAACGGCCGCAGTCGATGAGCGCGTGCGCGTATCGCGCCGCGAGCGACGGCGTGAGGATCGATCGCGGCACGCGGCGCAGTGCACTCACGGTTTCGTCCGCGCTCCCGAACTGCGCCGTCTCGAGCGCACGCGCGGCAGCATCAGAATCGCCGGCGTCGAGCCACAGCAACGCCGCGCGAATGCCGCTCGCATGCGTCGCCGCAACGCGGCAGATCCAGGCGCGCGAGCTGGCGGGGATGAGCCGCGCCACTTCTTCGCGCACCGCGCTGTTCGCGAAACTGAACGTCTCGCCGTCGAATGCGGTCACGCCGTCGACCACCAGCTCGTCGAGCGCGCCTCGGAACAGGAATTCCGCCAGAAAGGTCGATGCGAGCTCGCGCGGAATCGTGTCGCCGAGGAGTGCGAGCGCGCCGATGTACGACCGGGCCGGCTCGCCCAGTTTCGGCAGCGGCGGTGCGGGCGCCGGCACGTCGCCGTCGGCGAGATACGCCGCAAACGCGGGCGATTCGACGAACTGCTCGTGCTCGACGGTCAACGCATCGCGTGCCGCAAGCCGCGGCGCGATGAGGAACCGCTGCGCCTCCGGCAACGTCTCGCGATCGTGCGGGATCAGCCAGGTGCCGTGACGCGCATTCGCGAGCAGCTCCATCACCTGACGCGAGCCCTCGTCGAACGCGCCGTCGTTCACGACTACGAACAGATGGCGCGCGCGTGACGTCGCGGCGAGGATGCGCTCCGCCGTGGCCGCCGCGTCGAGCGTGCGATCGGAGGCGAGCGCGCCGAGGGCCGAGTAGCGGTCGAGCGGAGAAGCGCCGCGCAGGACGATCACGCGAAACGAGCCGTCGAGCTCCGCGAATCGCTGCACCGATTCGATGCAGGCGTCGTCCGTGTAGCCGAAGCGGCCGGTGTCGTTCGCGAGCGCGCGCAATCCTTCGGGCCGCGGCGCCGCGATCGTGCCGCACGCGGCGCGGCGCATCCATTTCAGATCGACCGCGATGTCGCGCGACACACGCGCGAACGCCTCGGCGTAGATCGCGTCGGCCCGCGCCCACGGCTGCGACAGGATGTCGAGGCTCGCTCCAATCAGCTCCGCGAACGCATGCGCCAGCGCGACCACCGGCGGCGCGATCGACGGATCGCACGCACGCGCGGCGATGCGAATCAGCCGTACGTCATTGCCGCGCTTCTGCACGACCGCCCACTCGGCCGGATCGAGCTCGCCATCCGCGATGCCGGCGAAATGCAGCAGCGCCTGATGCGCGGCGAACTGCGCGACGAGCGACAGACGATCGCGCGTGCCGAGGTCGCGAACCTCCGCGAGCGGCGTCAACGCGAGCGACTCGCCGAACGGCACGGAACTGTGCCGCAGCGTTGCCAGCAGCGCCCGGTCCCACCCGAACGCGCGCGCGGCAATCAAGGATGCATCGCGGCTGCGCCGCGAACTTCCCCGCATTGTCATGGATGGGGAGAAAGGGTAAAGGAAAAGTGTCTTTGCGGAAAGTAGTCGCGCACTTTCCGCGGCATACAATCCGCCCCTCATGACCGACCACGAAATCGCCATGGAGGCCGCGCGGCGCGGCGCGAAAATCCTCCTTAAATACTGGGAGCACCTCGACAAAGACGACGCCGATCTCAAGGCGCGCAACGACTGGGTCTCGAAGGCCGATCGTGAGAGTGAGGACGCGATCGTGGCGTTCATCCGCGAGCAATGCCCCGGCGACGCGTTCCTCGGCGAGGAAAGTGGCCGCAGCGCCGCGACAGCCAATGCGACCGGCCGCACCTGGATCATCGATCCGCTCGACGGCACCTCGAACTACCTGCAGCACTTTCCGTTCTGGTCGATCTCCATCGCGCTGCGCGAGCGCGAGGAAACGATCGCCGGTCTGATCTACGAACCGCTGCGCGACCTCTTCTTCACTGCAGGCCGCGGCGCCGGCGCGTTTCGCAACGGCGAGCGGATGTCGGTCTCCTCGCACGGCGCGCTGGAAGGATCGTTTCTCGCGACCGGCTTTCCGTTTCGCGCGCAGGAGTACGTCGAGTCGTACGTCGCGATCTTCACCGACGTGATTCGCGTGTCGAAAGGCGTGCGCCGCGCCGGCTCGGCCGCGCTCGATCTCGCGTACACCGCGGCCGGCGTGTTCGACGGCTTCTTCGAAATGCATCTCGCGCCGTGGGACGTGGCCGCGGGCGCGCTGCTCGTCACCGAGGCGGGCGGCGTGGTGACCGACTTTTCGGGTGGCCAGCGCTGGCTCGAGCGCGGCAACATTCTCGGCGCGACGCCGCGCGTACACGAGGAGCTGCTGCGCGTCATCGGCCGCCACACCAGCGAGGACGCGCTCGATCATCGCAAAGCGGCGCGGCTGGGTCTTTGAAGAAGCTGCCGCGCGCGTTTTTCCTCGGCGACACGATCGAGATCGCGCGTGCGCTGCTGGGCTGCACGTTGTGGCGCCGCCTCGATGACGGCGAGCTGCTGGCCGCGCGCATCGTGGAGACGGAGGCGTACCTCGGCGCGAACGATCTGGCCAGCCACGCGCGCCGCGGACTGCGCTCGCCGCGCAATGAATCGATGTATCTCGAGGGTGGACACGCATACGTGTACTTCACGTACGGAATGCACTGGTGCATGAACGTCGTGACGCAGGAAGCCGATCTCGCCGAGGCCGTGCTTCTGCGCGCGGCGGAGCCGGTGCGCGGCATCGAAGCGATGCGCGCGCGCAGACCGAAAGCGAAGAAAGACACCGATCTGATGAACGGGCCGGGCAAGATCTGCATGGCTCTCGAGATCGATCGCCGCTTCGACGGAGAAAACCTGCGCGGCGATCAGCTCTGGCTCACCGCGCGCGACATCGAGCTTGCGGATGACGACATCGCGGTGAGTCCGCGCATCGGCATCGACAACTCCGGCGACGCCGCGGCGTGGCCGCTGCGCTTCTTCATCCGCGGCAACCGTCACGTGTCGGCGTATCGCAATGTCTGACGCGGCACCGGACCACTACCGCACGCCGCGCGAGCGCAGCGAGTTCCGCCACAAGATCGAGCGTTCGGAGTTCCTCGGTATCGCGATTCCGGTCACGACCGAAGAAGAATTTTTCGCGGAGCTCGAGCGGACGCAGAAGCGGTATTTCGACGCGACGCATCACTGCTGGGCCTTTCGCCTCTTTTCCGAATCGCGGTCGCGGAGCTCGGATGCCGGCGAGCCGTCCGGCACGGCCGGAAAGCCAATCCTTGCCGCGATCGAAGGCGCCGCGCTGCACGACCTCGGCGTGATCGTCGTCCGCTGGTACGGCGGCGTGAAGCTCGGCACCGGCGGCCTCTCACGCGCCTATCGCGACACCGCCGCCGAAACCCTGCGCCACGCGCCACTGCTCGACCGCTACATCTATCAACGCATCGTCGTGCGCGTCCCGTTCGACGCGCTCAATCACATCTATCGAATGATCGACCCGCCGCACGTCCTGCTCGTCGAAGAACGCTACGGCGATCAGAACGAGTTCTTCTTCGACGTGCGGCGCTCGGTGGTCGAGACGTTTACGAAGAGGTTGGGGGAGTTGAGGCTGGGTTTCTCGTCGTGAGTTGCGCAGTTTTGTTGTCAGTTGTCGGTTATCAGTTGTCTGTGCCGCTTCGCGATACCGCACAGACAACTGACAACTGAGAACAGGGCGGCTGGGTATTTTGTCGTGACTTGCAGCGTCGACGTTGTCGGTTGTCAGTTATCGGTTGTCTGTGACTCTTCGCGATACCTCACAGACAACTGACAACCGACAACTGACAACGATCTACCGACAACCAACAACAGCGCAGCCTCACTCCTCCGTCACCGTCGTATTCGCAATCCGGTCGCCGGTGCGGGACTGTCCGAAAAGCACGAGCACGACTTCGACGAGGTTCCAGCCGGGGACGATGAGGGGGATGTTGCGGATGAAGGAGCGGATGTAGCCGCAGCCTTCGCCTTTGGGGGTGAGCACGCGCAGGCCGAGGAGTTGCTTGCCGATGGAGCGGCGGCGGAAGCCGTCGCGGAGCAGGATTGCGAGCACGAGGATGCCGAGGGCGGCCCACCAGACCAGCTGGATGCGGCGAGGGGAGCTCGTCCAGGTCATGGCGTAGCTGGTGATGGACGCGGGGAGAATCAGCACGATCGCGATCGAGAGAGCATCGACGAGAAACGCCGCGATCCGGAGGAGCTTGGTCTGGGAGTTATCGGTCATGAAACCTTCGGCGCGCGATTGTCGTACAACCGCTTTGCAGGTGCGCTATGAACAGGACTGACCGAGCGCTTTATTTACTTCCGATCGTGATGCTGTTCGCGGCCGCGTGTGGACGCATCGAAGCGAACGACGGTCCGCGCCGCGGCGACAAGAGCGTGACCATCACGCGCAACTGGCCGGCTGCCGGCATCAGCGATCTGCGCGTGGCGGAAGTCGACGGCAGCGTTTCCGTCGAAGCATCGGAGACGAACGAAATCTCCCTCGTCGCCACCGCGCAGGGCGACCTCGACATCAAAGCGGGCCAGGAAAACGACGGCCTGTTCATCACCAAAGTCGAAGGCAACACCCTCAGCATCGGCCGCCGCGATCAGAAGCACACACCGTTCGTGTTCAACGTCCGCCGCCTGTTCGGCCGCGGCGGGAAGCGGATCAATTACGCGCTGCGCGTGCCGCCGACCGTGTCGCTCGAAGTCAACACCGTCAACGGACGGATCGTGTCGCGCGGCATGAGCGGCGCGACCGACGCCGCAACCGTCAACGGCTCGATCGACATCGAGACCGCCGGCACGCACGAGCTGCAGGCGACGAGCGTGAACGGCCCCGTTCGCGCGAAGTTCCTGCAGTCGTTCCAGGGCGCGCAGTTCCGCACCGTGAATGGCGGCGTGGAGGCGATCCTGCCGCAGAGCGCGTCGTTCAACGTCAACCTCTCGCAGGTCAACGGCGACTTCGAAGCGTCGTTCCCGCTCAGCATCCACACGAATCCCGGCAGCCGGCGCGTGTCGGGTGAAGTGAACGGCGGCGAGCATCAGTTGAAGATCACGACCGTGAACGGCGACGTGCAGCTCGCGCGGCTCAACGGCTCGCTCTAAGCAGAACGCATTCACTCCACCAACGGGAGAGGAACGACCGAGGGCCTCCGGCGGCCGGGCCACGGGCCCGGACCCGTCTGACAGGCATAGCCTCCGCGACACAGCGTCTTCATTGCACGAGCCTCGCGGAGGCTATGCCTGTCAGCGGGGTCCGGCGCTCGCAGCCCCGGCCGCCGGAGGCCTCCCGTCACCTCCTCGTGCTTGGCGAAATGAGTGCGTTCTGCTTAGCCGCTATCATCCGCGCGTGACCGACGCGCGAGCGCAGCGAATCCTCCCGATCGCGCTCGCGCTGCTCTTCGCCGTCGCGGCCGTCGGTCCGATCCGCAACTACGACTTTTTCTGGCATCTCGCCACCGGCCGCTGGATCGTCGAGCACGCCGCGCTGCCGCAGGTCGACCCGTTCGCGGTGGCGAGCGACAAGCACGACTGGATCAACGGCGAATGGCTGTTCGAAGTGGCCGCGTACGGTCTGCACGAACTGGTCGGCCTCAGCGGAATGTCGTTCGTCCGCGCGCTGCTCGCGGCCGCGATCTTCACGCTGGTGTTCTTTCTCAGCGGGCGCAATCTGCTCGCGACGTCCGTCGCGTTTGCGGGAGCGATGCAGACGTTCGATCTGCGTCCGTCCTCCGTCGCGATGTTGTTCGTGGTAATCGCGATCGCCCTCGGCGGCGACGACTCGCGGCGCGCGCGCTTCCCCGTCCTCCACTTCGTGAACAGCATGTTGTGGATCAACGTGCATCCGTCGGCGTTACTCGCGCCGGGGATTGCAGCGTTGTCGACGCGGCGCGTGGCGCCGGTGATCGCGAGCGCCATCGGCCTCTTGGTGAATCCGCACGGCTGGCGCGCGATTGCAGCGCCGCTGGAGTTGATGTCGTTCGTGCGCAGCGGTGCGTTCGTGAATGCGGAGTGGCTGCCGAGCGCGCCGACGCAGTTCCCGTTGCTCTACCTGCTCGTCATCGGCGGCGCGATTGCGCTCGTCGTGAAGCGGGAGGATTGGGGCAAGGCGTTGCTGTTCGCCGGTTTCGCGTATCTGGCCATTCGCCACGTGCGCAATCAGCCGCTCTTCTTCGCCGCGTTTCCGTTGCTCGTGCCGCGCTTCGAGCCGCGGCGCGCGCTTTCGTATGCCGCGTCGGCCGCGGCGATTCTGCTCGTCGCGCTCACCGCCGATCATCGTCTCGGCGTTGCGCCGGAGCGCTTCCCATTGCACGCGGTTGCGAAGCTGCGCGCGATGAATGTCGCCGGCAACATCTACAACCCCGATCAGTTCGGCGGCTTCGTGATCTGGTCGTTCTATCCGCAGCGGCGCGCGCTCACCGACGGCCGCAACGAGCTCTATCGCAACTACATCTTCGAGTACGCGCGTGCGCGCGGCGACGAGCGTGCGTGGCGCGCGTTGCTGCGCAAATATCGGATCGATCTCGCCGTCGACGAACAGCGTCCGCCGCTACCGGTCATCGATGCGCGAACCGGCGCGCGCCGCGACCTGCCGGCGTCGCTCGTTTACTGGCCTCCGCGCGAGTGGGCACTCATCGCATCGGAGGAAGCGGGGATGGCGTTCGCGCGGCGCGCGGCCTTTCCTGCCGAGGTTATTGCAAAGTGGGAAATCGCGCGCTGAGCGCGTGTGTGAACGGAGCGCGGGTTTTCGCGCTGCGACGTCAGTTCACGGTTTCGAACGGATCGCAGTAGCGCAGCTCTTCTTCAGGCCAACGCTGCTGCAGCACGCGATCGAAGTGCGGCCGGACGATGCGCTCGTAGCGGAGTTGGAATCCGGGAACCAGCTCGAGGATCGCCTTGCGCGCGCAATCGACGAGGCATCGAGCCTCGCGATGGGATGAGGTGCGGTCGCTGCTGATCAGGTTCAACGTCAGCTCGGCGATCATTCGAACACGTCGCACGCGGCGGCGTTCAAACAGCTCTGCGGAGTCGGTCTCCGTGTGTGCTTCGTATTCGAATTTAGGCATCGTTCTCACCGCGTCAAACCGGGTGCCGCAAGGGCACATTCCACGCGCGCGGTTACAAACAACTCAGGCGTGCTCGCGGTCGCCTTCGGCCCAGATCTCGTCGGCGAGCGTCGCATCGACGCGGGCGTCGTAGTAGCGGATCGCGGTGCGTCCGACCGCGTACACGGCGGCGTAGTTGAGCGCGCCGCCGGAGATGATTCCGACGAACGGCACGAGCTTGCTCAGACGATCGCGCAGAAAGCGCGCGCCGATCTTCTCCGCGATGATGCCGCCTTCGATCGTCGCGGAACCGAGCATCGCGGCCATGCCCTGCTTGCCGATGCCGACACCGGAACCGAACGCGAGGCACGACAGCGCTTCGGTGAAACGCTCGCGCGACGTCGGCTCGTGTCCGTAGATCGTGGCAATGCCGAGGATCATCCGGAACTGCTGGTAGACGAGATAGGCCAGATCGGCGCCGAGCGTGCCGAGGGTAGCGAGACCGAGCGGCAATCCGGTCACCGCGCCTGCGGCCGCGCAACGAATGGCCGTGCGGCGTGCGAGCACGCGCGCATGCTGCGCCGGTTGAAAGTCGGGCGCGCGGTCGCGCAGCTCATCGACTTCCTTCCGCAGCTTGTCGGTGTCGATCTCTTCGAACATCGCGCGGAACAGCTCTTCGAGCACCGTGTCTGCACGCCGCTTGATGTCTTTCGCTCGGTCCATGGTCTGGTCGACGATTTTACGGGTCGCGAGCTGCGGCTGTTCGAGTGCGGGCGCCAAGTCCATGTGAACGTTACTCGGAGCTTTTGCTCTCGCTCTTTGCTTCGGATTTCGTTTCGCTCTTCGCCTCGCTCTTCGACTCCGTTTTGGAGTCGCTCTTCGGATCCGTCTTGGTCGCCGAAGAGGCGGGCGTCGAGCCGGAGCTCGCGTAATCCGTTTTGTAGAAGCCGGAGCCTTTGAACTGAATGGCGGGCGAGGAGAAGAGCTTCTTCATGTCGCCGCCGCACTTCGGGCAGTGCTCGACCGGCGCATCCGAGATGCTCTGGATGATCTCGTGGCGCTCGTTGCACTGCTTGCACTGATATTCGTAAATCGGCATTCGTTTCTCTCTGCGATGTGCGTAACGCGGTGCGGCTGAGACCGATTTCAGGATCAGCGCGCGTCGCGGCTCGAATCCGAAATGCGCGCCAACTGCGCGCTCGAATTCTCTTCTGCCGCGAACACTTTGCCGTCGCGGAAGTAGACGCCGGCGACTTCGCCGGTGCGGGTCCGGTAGTACCACGCTTCGAAGCTCGTGCCGGCGCGGCGCTGCTTCATGCTCCAGCCGGGAATCGGCTTGCCGAGGACGTTCGCGACCTGGCGGTGGGACATCCCTTTCTCGAGGAGCAGCAGCTTGTCGCGCGTGACGGCCAGGCGGTCCGCGGCGAGGGCGAGGCCGCGGCGGGCCGGTTCACTCTCCGGATGCTTGGCCAGCACGGCGCGGTAGACGCGGATCGCATCCTGGTAGCGGCCGACGGCGGAGAGGTCGTACGCGAATTCGAGCTGCAGCCGCTGCCAGACCTGCTGGCCCCGCCCGTGGTCGGGATGCTTCGCCACGAAGGCGCGAACGGAGTCGGCATAAACCTGCTTCTGGGTGGTGGAGGCGCCGGGGGCGACGGCAGCCGGCTTGTGCCGGAGGACGTCGCGCCACTCGGCCTGGTGATCGGGCTGCGGATCGTTCGCGTTGCACGCGGTGCCGAGGAGCGCCAAGCCGGCGAAAAATAAGGGGGAAACTCGCATCGGTTCCTCAAAGTAACACGGCGGTGCCTTCCTTGACACCGTGAGAGAGCGAGGCCGATAATCCGCCAGCCTTTTGAGCGCCCGCTCGAGGCAGGGCAAGTCCCGGCAATCGGAGGATTTATGGCTGTGAGGGGCGATGAAGTCGCGAGCTCCATCGACGCGCAGGTTCGCGAGTCGATCGAGAAGATGGTGGCCGAGATCCGTTCGTCCGTCGAGGACGTTCGGGTTCTGGTCGACCAGCAACTGAAAGCCGCCCTCCAGAGCGTGCAGGCTGACGTGAACTCCATCACGTTCCTTCCGCAGATCCGGAAGTCGATCACCGATCTCGAGGAAGGCTTCGAAGCCGATCGCCCGGCGGCCGCGCCGACGGTCTCCGGTGCGATCCGTCTGAAGACCGCGATCCAGACCATCGAGCGCGGCAAGTCGCAGGTGGACGTCCTCAATTCACTGCTCGAGCAGTGCCTCGAGTTCGGCTCCCGCGCCGCGCTGCTCATCCTCCGCGGCGAGACGTTCAGCGGCTGGAAGGGCGTCGGCTTTTCGACGCACGGCGGCAATGACGAGATGGTCAAGCGCTTCAACGCGGCGCCGGGCCTCATCCCGGAGCTCGATCGGGTGCTGCGCCAGGAGCAGGTGGTCGCCTGGGACGGTGCCAATCTCGCCACGCGCCTCGGCGTCAGCGGATCCGAGCGCGCGGTGCTCGTGCCGATGGTGATCAAGGACAAGGTTGCGGCCGCTGTCTACGTCGATGCGGTCGGCGACGCGGTCACGAAGCTCGATCAGGACGCCATCGAGCTGCTGGTCTTCACGACCGGCCTGCTCGTCGACACGCTGGCCATTCGCAAGAAGATTCCTTCGCCGAGCTTGAGCGACACGAGCGGTGCTGCTGCCAGCCCTGCGGTTGCGGCGCCTGCTGCGGCGCCCACGGCGCGGCCGGCGGCCGAAGCGGCCGCCGCTCCAAAGGCGACGGCGGCACCGACAGCAGCTCCGGTTGCGCCTGCTCCCGCACCGACGCCGGCTCCCGCTCCGGTCGCAGCCGACATTCCGGTGCCGACGCGTACCGATGCCGGCACCGTCGCCATCAACGCCGCGCAGTTGCGCGAAATGATGGCGGCGCAGCGGCCGAGCTTCAATGTGCCGTCTGCTGATGATTTCAGCGGCACCGTCGTCGCGCCGAGCCCCGCTCCGGCACCGGCTCCGCGACCGGCCCCGGCGCCCGCACCCGCACCCGTCGCGCCAGCTCCGACCCCCGCACCTGCACCGGCCGCGGCGTCACCGGCGGCCGGCGGCGACGATCGTCCCTCCACTCAATACATCCCCCCTCCCGGTCTCGCCCGCGGCGGCGTCCTCGGCGGCGGCGGGAACAGCGAAGACACGAAGAAGCACGATGAGGCCCGCCGTTTCGCGCGCCTCCTCGTCTCCGAGATCAAGCTCTACAACGAGTCGAAGGTCGAGCAGGGCCGCAAGAACAGCGACCTCTACGAGCGCCTCAAAGAAGACATCGACCGCAGCCGCCAGATGTACGACGAGCGGATCGCCGACGACGTCCGCAAAGTCTCGAACTACTTCTACGACGAGCTCGTGCGCATCCTCGCCGACGGCAAGTCGGATGCGTTGGGACTGTAACGCGCGGCTTGCGCCGCGCGGGTTCAGGTGTCGGGTGTCTGAGGTGTCTGGCCCGGCGACAAGCCGCAGACACCCCTCAACCGATACCTGACACCATTTTCGGCACGCCTCGCGCACTGAGCCCACGATGTGTTGCAGTTGCTCCGGCGTAAGTGGCTTCTCGTCTCGATCATCTCGGCTGTCGTCGTAGCGGGTTTGCTCATCGTCATGCTCCGCTCGCGCGGTCGCGGCGACGCGACGGCGACGCACGAGGAGGCGGATCTGCCTGCGAAGGCGGAGGCGCCGCCGGACCTCGAGAAGTTGCGCGACGCATACGCCTGGGGGATGGACGCGCTGACGCGCAAAGACGGCGCGGACGCCGTTCGTCATCTCTCCTCGTTCACCTTCGGGCCGCGTGCGGTCGAGGAGTACCGGCTCTATCACCTCGCCCAGGCGTATCAGCTCGCGGGCAACAACGGCGCGGCGCGCGCGACGCTCGCGAAACTCTGGCGCCGCTCGCCGAAGCTCGTCCATGCGCCGTCCGCCGCGGCGATGCTGGCGAGTCTGTACGCGGAGAACGGCGACGCGCGCCACAGCGCCGACATTTACGCGGCCGCCGCGCGACGGGCCACCGATCCGAACGTCGCGGCCGAAGCGCGATGGAACGTCGCCCAGCAACGGCTGCAGATCGGCGACGTGTCGGGAGCGCTCTTCGCCGCGCGCAACATCCTCATTCACAGTCCGCGCTCGAAGCAGTGGAAGAACGCGGCCGATCTCGTCCGCGCGCTCACCGGCACGCCCGAAAAGGGAGCGCTGCCGCTGACACCTTCCGAGCGCGTCGAGCGCGCCATCGCGCTGATGCAGGCGAACGATTCGCAGACCGCGCTCGAGGAGCTGACCGCGCTCGAACGGGTCGCGCCGGCGCAACTGCTCGATGAAGTGCGCCTGCAGCGCGGCGTCGCGCTTTACCGGCTCCGCCGTTTCGAAGACTCGAACAAGGTGCTCGAGCCGCTCACGTCGGGGGCGTACAAAATCGCCATCCCGGCGCTGCGCACCACCGCGAAGAACTACGCCATCGTCTCCGCCGCCATCAATCCGAAAGTGTCGAAAACGCTGAAAGAAAAGAAGCGCGTCGGCACGATCAAACAGAAGGTCGGCAAAGGGAAAAAGCGCAAGACCGTCGCGAAGCCAAAGTACGCGACCGTCTTGCGCACCATCCAGCTCATCGACCTCGCGAAGAAGAACAAGAAGGACGAGTACGAGCGCCTCGCCAGCGAGCGTCTGAAAGATCTGCTGCAACTGCCGATCGACGACGAGATCCGTCTCGACGTTCTGAACTCGCTGCTGCAGCGCGCGGAGTCGAAGAATCAGGACGCGTACGTGATGGAGCTCGTGCCGCAGATCATCAAGATTGACCAGCTCCAGGATCCGGCGCTGCAGCACTTCTGGGACAAGGGCTGGGCCGCGTACTCGCGCGGCGACCTCGCCACCGCGCGCAAGCTGTTCCGCTTCATCGCCGACACGTACACGCACGTCAACGTCAAGCGGCAGTCGGAGTACTGGTTCGCGCGCACGATCGAGCGGCAGGGACAGAAGGCGCAGGCGGCGGAGATCTACCAGAAGCTCGCCTCGGCGCCGTACGCCGATCTCTACGCGATGCATTCGATTCAGCGCGGCGCGAAACGGCAGGAGGAGAAGAGCAATCCTCTGAAGCGCGAAGGGCCGGATTGGCGTGAGCTCGCCGAAAAAGAGATGCCGCAGGAGCTGCAGCTCGCGTACGAGCTGACCGCGCTCTCCGCGATGCGCGACGCGCAGGAGGAGATTCGCCGCAATTCGAAGCGGTCGAACGTCCGCTTCACCGAGGCGCTGCTCGCCGAGTACTACGCCTCGACGGGAAACAAAATCGCGATGTACCGCTCACTGCGCCGCGCGTGGCCGCAGCTCGCCACCGTGCAGCAGGACACGACGCCGGTCTATTTTCTGCGGCTGTATTACCCGGTGAAGTACACCGAAGAGATCGACGAGCACGCGAAAGAGCGCGGCGTCGATCCGAACCTCGTGCGCGCGCTGATCCTGCAGGAGAGCTACTACAACCCGAAGGCGAAATCGCAGGTCGGCGCGACCGGTCTCATGCAGCTCATGCCGCCGACCGCGCGCGAACATGCCGGCAAGATGGGCATCCCGTTCGCCCTTTCCCGCCTCGAGAATCCCGACGTGAACATCCGCCTCGGCACGTTCCACATCAAGATGCTGCTCGACATGTTCCGCGGGAACACCTACTTTGCCGTCGCCTCCTACAATGCAGGCCAGGGCAACGTCATGAAGTGGCGGCGCGCCGCCCCCGGCAAACCGGTCGACGAATTCCTCGAGTCCATCCCGTTCTCCGAAACCCGCAACTACGTGAAGCGCGTGACGATGCTGAGGAGTGCGTACACGCGGTTGTCGCTGTAGCTTTGGAGTGCGGCGACGCCAGTCGCCGCTTTCACTCGCAAACACGCCAGCCGCCGCTACAAAAGGTAGAAACCTTGACGGAGCGCACGCGCCGAGGGAGCCTCGGCTTGATGGGCGACTGGCCACATGCTCCGCTCCACCGCTTCGGCGAAGCCGGCATTTACTTCATCACCGCCGGCACCCACGTGAAGCAACACCTCTTCCACGGCGCGCCCGCGCTCGACGCTCTGCAAACG
>DASVRB010000461.1:0-8759 GCA_036388835.1 Thermoanaerobaculia bacterium
CGTGCGCATCACCGCTTCGGCGCTGACCAGACCGGCCTGCGTGACGCGGATCGGGCCGACGCGCTGGCCGGTATCCGCGCCTTTCTTGAAGTCCAGCGCGTCGTTGATCAGATTCGTGGCGATCTGAATGAGCACCGAGCCGGCGAGCGCACAAAAGAACACCCACCATGTCACCGCCGGTGGTTCGTGCGCCGCCAGCGCGGAGCCGATCATGACCGGCACTACGGCTGCCGACAGCGTTTTCGGACGTGCCGCGAGCAGCCACGGATTGGTGGCCATTACGGAAACCGTTTGAATTTCTTGAAGTCGGGTTTCCGCTTTTCGACGAACGCGTTTCGCCCTTCCTGCGCCTCTTCGGAAAGGTAATAGAGCAGCGTTGCGCTGCCGCCGAAATCGAGCAGACCGATCTGACCGTCACAATCGGCGTTCATCGCCATCTTCAGGAAGCGAAGCGCCATTGGCGACAGGGCCATCATTTCGCGGCACCATTTCAGCGTCTCCGTCTCGAGCTCGTCCAGCGGGACGACGGTATTGACCAGCCCCATCTCCAGCGCCTGTTTGGCGTCGTACTGGCGGCAGAGGAACCAGATCTCGCGCGCTTTTTTCTGGCCGATGATGCGAGACAGATAAGAAGAGCCGAGGCCGGCGTCGAAGGAGCCGACTTTCGGGCCGGTCTGGCCGAAACGCGCATTTTCCGCGGCTATGGTGAGGTCGCAGACGACGTGCAGCACGTGGCCGCCGCCGATTGCATAACCGGCCACCATCGCCACGACCGGCTTGGGCATGCTCCGGATCTGCTTCTGAACGTCGAGGATGTTGAGGCGCGGGATTTTCTCTTTCGGGTCGACATAGCCGCCCTTGCCGCGCACCTTCTGATCGCCGCCGGCGCAGAATGCGTCGGGCCCTTCGCCGGTCAGGATGATGACGCCGATCTCCTCGTCGTCGCGGGCCATGTCAAAGGCCTGCTTCAACTCGCCGACTGTTTTTGGCCGGAACGAGTTCCTCACCTCGGGGCGGTTGATCGTGATCTTGGCGATCCCGTCTTCCGTCCGCTCGTACTTGATGTCTTCGAAGTCGTGAAGCTTGTGCCACGTCTCTGCCATAGACGGCGCACGTTAGTGCAAGTCGGCGAAGGGGCGCAATCAGCCTTCGAGGAACGACCGCAGCCGCGAAACGAACGCGTCCGGCTGCTCCCACGGCACCCGGTGGCCGGCCGCAGGGCAGATCCAGAGCTCCGCGTGCGGCAGGCGCGCCGTCGCGGCCTGCGCGACCTCGACGTACTTTGCGTCGCGCTCGCCGGCGATCCAAAGAATCGGCGTGTCGATCTCTTCGAGGTGCGGCGGCGGCAGCACGGCCGGCGACCACTCGCGCAACTGCCGTGCGAGCTCGGCGCGGTTGTAATCATCTTCCCGCCTTGCGACCGCGTGGCCGCCGAACACCGGCTGCGCGTTCCACGCATTCATTAATGACTGCCACTCCTCCGCTTCGAAACGGCGCGCCCATTCTTCGTCGCGCGAGCGGCGCTGGTCGTCCGCTGCGTTCAGGCCGGCCGAGACGATCACCGCCTTTGTGAAGCGTTGCCGCTCGAGGAGTTGCAGCGCGAGTCGTCCGCCCATCGAGTAGCCGAGGAGGACATCGCCCTCGTCGGGACTGTGCGGCCACGGCAGAAAATCCCAGTCCGTCGAAAGGCCGAGAAAGCCGGAGAGCGTGCGAATCACCCTTCGACTCCGCTCAGGGCTGGGGACCACAACTGATCGTAGCGCGCCCACGCGCGTCGCGACGCCTCCGCATCGGGGCGCAGCTCGGTGACGTCAATGTTCCACATCGCTGCCCAATGTTCGAAGCGGACGTCGTGCGTGTTCTCGATGATGCGTTCGCGCGTAGCGGGATCGACGCTTCGCAGCGATGCAACGCGCGAGAAGATCCGGCCGCCGCCGTTGTTCATCACGAAAATGCGGAAGCGCGTGTGGCCGAGCTGCGGCACGATCCACGGCGCGTTGAGATCGTAGATGGTGGTGAGATCGCCGAGGACGCAGACGTTGTCGCGCGCCGGATCGCACCAGCCGAGGAACGTCGAGAGCTGGCCGTCGATCCCGTTCGCGCCGCGATTCGCCTCGTACGTGAAGCCGCGCGCGTCGCGCGTCGCGGCGAGATCCCACTCGCGGATCGGCAGACTGTTGCCGAGGTAGACGCGTGTCCCGTGCGCGAGCTGCTGCGAAAGCGTACGGAACATCGCCAGCTCCGACTCCGGTTCGCTGTCGAAGATTTGCGTGAGACGCAAAGCCTGCTCGCGGTCGCGTGCGAAGAAATCGGCGTCGCGATCGCGCGATTCGAGTTGCGGCAGCGCCTCGATCGGATGCACCTCGCCGCGCGTGAGGCCGGGAAACGGCAGGTCGGAGAAATGCGTGACGGGCAGGTCGCGATCCTCGAGATCGCGCCAGAAGCGGAGCGTCGGCACGTTGCCGATGCGGATCACCGAATCGAATTGCGCGCGGGCGATCATCCGCTCGCCGGAAGTGATGAGAGGAAGATCGGGATCCTCGCGCAGACCGGAGAGAGGTTCAGCGTATGTTGGCAGATTCACGCGCAGCAGAAAGTCGCGGACGCGCTCGCGATGATGTGCGGCGAGGCCGCCGATGAGGATGAGCGGACGTTCGCCGCCGCGGTACTGGTGGAGCGGCGGGCTCTCAGCCCGCCGGTTCCGGGTCGGCGGGCTAAGAGCCCGCCGCTCCACCGGGACCTCAGCATCCAGCAGCGGTTCGTCGAATTCGATGTTGAGATGCAGCGGCTTCGTTTGCGTCCACGTCTCGAGGGACGTTTCGGCATAGACGCCGAAGATCCCGGGCTGCTCGATCGCCTGTGGTGCGCCGGTGTCGCGGAAGCGCGCGGGGCGGTCGGCGGAGATCAAAATCAGCGGAATTCCCGAGTAAAAAGCCTCGACAGTGGCCGGCAGCAACTCCGCGACGGCAGTGCCGGACGTCGTCACGATCACGACCGGCTCGCCATGCAGTTTCGCGCGGCCAATGGCGAAAAATGCGGCGGAGCGTTCGTCGATGAACGAGAAGAGACGAGCGTCGGATGCGCCGAGGACCGCGAGGAGCGGGCTGTTGCGCGAGCCGGCGCAGACACAGAACTCGGTGACGCCGCGGGCGCGCACGTCGTCGATCAGACGGGCGGCGCGGGCGACGTTCAGACCCGGTTCGCGAGCGTCGTCCATTCCGACTCGATGTGGAACAGCGCCTTCACCTGATCGCGCTTCTGCCGCAGCTCCTCGAACTCGCGCTCGAGGCGACTCTGCGGCAGCATGCCGGCGCCGGAGCCGACGCGCACGGTGTCGCCGCTCCACTGCACGTTGCGGATCGCCACCACCGCGAGCGCGGAGCGATCTTCGCGCTCGATGCCGAACGGCGCGCCGAACGTCCGGCGCTTCACGCCGCGATCCGCTTCGCGCAACCAGCGCTCGCCGGCGGGCGTGCGCGGCGAGACTCCGAGCGCCGCGGTCGGATGGAGGCGGCGCACCATCTCGGTGAACGACATTTTTTCGCTGCCGCCGCTTTCCGCGAAAAAGATCGGCGTCATCAGATGCGCGATTTGCGGCAGACGCAACACGCCGAGCGGCCCCACCTCGACGTTTCCGAACGGCGCGAGCCGCCGCACGATGTCGTCGACCACCAGCCGATGCTCGAGCCGCTCTTTTGGATCGTGCAGCAGCTCGTTCGCGTTCAGCACCATACGCGTTCCGGCGAGGGCCATGGTGCGATAACCATGTCGCTCCGCCTGGAACAGCACTTCGGGCGTGGCGCCAATCAGGCCATGGTTCTTATGCGAGTAGCCGTACGCGCGCAGGCCGGAAGGCAGTGCGGTCAGACGCGAGAAGAAGTAGCGCCACCAGTTGCCGCGCGTAGCGAAGCGGCCGTTCTCGAACAGCACCGGCACGATCTTGTGAAAGTCGCCGCGCGACATCGCCGCGAGCGCCGACTCGAAGAGGCGCGAGAAGTCGTCGAGCGACGGCGCCTCCCATTCGATCTGTGGCACGTCATCGGCCTCGAAGCGCGACACGAGCTCGTCGACGGTCAGCTCTTCCCACTCCGCCGGATGACGCCACGGGCTGACGTCATCGAGGAAGAAATCGGTGACATAGAATGCCGGCCGCTCCGCGCGGCGGAACGGCAGCTGTTCGAACGGTCCCCAGCCGACGAAAATCCGGTCTGGCGCCGTCTGGATGAAGGCGAAGTCGCGCTGCATCGCGCGGCATTGTATGACCAACTACACCGGCCCCGACCCGCACAAGATCCGCTCGATGTTCGCGGCGATCTCCTCGCGTTACGACCGCACGAACACGGTGCTTTCCGGCGGAATCCATCACCTCTGGCGGCGGAAAGCGGTGCGCGCAGCGAACGCGAACGCAGGCGATCACGTGCTCGACTGCGCGAGCGGCACCGGCGATCTGGCCATCGCCTTCCGCAAAGCAGTCGGCGCGAGCGGACGCGTGGTCGGAACGGACTTTGTGCCGGAGATGCTGGAGATCGCGCGGACGAAAACGAACGAGGTCGAATTCGAAGTCGCCGACGTGACGCGGCTGCCGTACGCCGACGCGACGTTCGACATCTCGAGCATCTCGTTCGGCATCCGCAATGTGAACGATCCGCGAAAAGGAATCGCGGAGCTCGCGCGCGTGGTGAAACCGGGCGGACGGGTGATCGTGCTGGAGTTCGGTCAGCCGCGCAATCGTGCGTTCAACGCGCTCTACACGTTCTACAACCGCCACATCCTCCCCCGCATCGGCGGCGTCCTCACCGGCGACCGCGCCGCGTACACGTACCTGCAGACCTCCGCCGGCCGCTTCCCGAGCGGCGACGCATTCGTGCAACTGATGCGCGAATCGGCACAGTTTTCGTCGGTGGAGTGCGTGCCGTTGACGTTTGGAATTGCGTGGCTTTATCGGGGAGTGAAGGGGTAGCTCGTACGGGTTCCTCGGAGTGCCTCGGGGTTCCTCGGAGTGCCTCGGAGTTCCTCGGTTCCTCGGTTCCTCGGTTCCTCGGGGGGGGAAAACCAGAACGCAGAACGCAGAATGAAGAATGTAGAAAGGAGGACGGCGGGTCCGTCGCCGTCGCCGCGCAGAATCCTTTCTCAATTCTTCATTCTGCGTTCTGCGTTCTGCGTTCATTCCCCGTTTGCCTCTCAGCAACGACTGCGCACCGAACCGAGGAACCGAGGAACCGAGGAACCGAGGAACTCCGAGGAACCGAGGAACCGAGGAACCACGCGCCCCCCGTATACTCCGCGCGGTCCAAACCATGTCCAACATCAACGTGTACAAATTCGGCGGCGTTGCTGTCGGGTCGGCGGAGGCCATTCGGGCGGCGGTGGAGCATGTGCGGCGGGCGGCGCCGCGGGTTGCTGTCGTCGTCTCGGCGGCGAATGGGGTGACCGATCTGCTGCTCGATGCGGCGCAGGCGGCGTTGCGTGGGGATCGCGATGCGTCTGGCTCGCGTGCGGCGCAATTCGAGGCGCGGCATCACGAGCTGATTGCGGCGCTTATCAACGATCGCGCGCGCGGTGCGCGGCTGCGGGCTTTGCTCGATGAATCGGCGCGCGAGATGCGCGCGACGGCGGACAGCGTCGCGGTGTTGCGCGAGCTGACTCCGCGTGCGCAGGATGCGCTCGTCGCGCGCGGCGAACGCCTGCTCGCGCGCATCTTCACCGAGGTGCTCGAGGAACATGGAGTCGCCGCGGAGTACATCGATGCGCCGGATGTGATCGTCACCGAACGCCGGGTCGGCAGCCTTTGGCCGAACTTCACGCGCTGCGAGCGCAACGCGAAAAAGCTCGTGCTCCCGATCATCGACAGCGGTCGCGTCGCGATCATGCCGGGCTACCTCGGCAGTGGTCCCGACGGCGAGGTCGTGACCCTCGGGCGCGGCGGATCTGATTTCTCCGCGGCCATCCTCGCGCGCAGCGTGCACGCGCGGGCGGTCACGCTCTTCAAAGAGGTGGATGGATTGATGACCGCCGATCCGAAGAGCGTTCCATCGGCGCGTCTCCTGAGCGAACTGCACTACCGCGAGGCGGGGGAGCTCGCGTTTTACGGCGCGAAAGTGCTGCATCCGCGCACGATGATTCCGCTCGTCGACCGCAAGATCCCGCTGTTCGTGCGCAACACCTTTCGCGAGCACGCCAGCGGCACGCGCATCGCCGACGACGTCAAGCCGGGCGCGTATCCGGTCAAAGCGCTGACCGCCATTCGCAGACAGGCGCTGATCTCGATCGAAGGGAGCGGCATGATCGGCGTGCCGGGTGTGGCGGGACGCGCGTTCACGGCGCTGTCGCAGGCCGGCCACTCGGTGTCGATGATCAGTCAGGCTTCGAGCGAAGCGAGCATCTGTTTCGTGCTGCCGGACGACGAGGCGCGCCATGCGGTGGCCGCACTCGAAGAAGCGTTTCTGCTCGAGCGCAAAGCGAAGCTCATCGATCGCGTGCGCGCCGAATCGGAGGTCGCACTCATCGCGGTGGTCGGCCTCGGCATGCGCGTCGTCCCGGCATCGCGGCGCGCACCTTCTCCGCGCTCAGCGGCGCGCGCGTGAACGTGGTCGCGATCGCGCAGGGCTCGTCGGAGCTCAACATCACGATCGCGGTGTCGGAAGCCGACGCCACGCGCGCGCTGCAGGCGCTGCACAACGAATATCAACTCGACCGCATCCGTCCGCTCGCCGACACGTCGGGACGCGAATCGAAACTGACGCTCCTCGGATTCGGCCAGATCGGCCGCGAGCTCGCGGCCCAGCTCATCGCGCAGGAGAAGCATCTGCGCCAGGAGCTCGGCATCGACATCAAAGTGACGGCGCTCGCCGATCGCTCCGGCATCAAGATCGAAGAGCACGGCTTCACGCCCGCGGCGCTGCAGAAACTGGCGAAGCAGAAAGCGTCCGGCGCGCGCCTGTTCGACCGCGACTCACCACTCACGCTCGAACAGTTGCGGACGATGATGCGCGACGAGCTCTGGCTGCTGCCGTCGCACCGCCCGATCCTGGTCGACCTCACGTCCGACGAGACCGCGCCGCTGCTGCAGGAGGCGCTGGAGAACGGCTTTCACATCGTCTGCGCGAACAAGAAACCGCTGGCCGTCGCGCAGCTCGAATTCGATCGCTTGATGCAGACCGCGAGAGAGCGCGGCCTCGCGCTGCGCTACGAAGCGACGGCCGGCGCGGGACTACCGGTGCTCGACACGCTCGCGAAGTTGCAGGAGTCGGGCGATCGGGTCGAAGAGATTCAGGGCGCGTTCTCCGGCACGCTCGGCTACATCATGACCGCGCTCGAGGAAGGGCGCCGCTTCAGCGACGCGGTACGCGATGCATGGAAGCTCGGCTACACCGAGCCCGATCCGCGCGACGATTTGTCGGGTACGGACGTCGCACGCAAGGCGCTCATCCTCGCGCGCACGCTCGGACGCCGCCTGGAGTTGAGCGACATCGCGCTCGAGTCGCTCTACACGCGCGAGGTCGATCACGACGAGCCGGCGCGCTTCGTCGAAAACCTGAAGACGCTCGACGATGCATTCGCCGAAAAAATCGCGCGTGCGAAACGCGACGGCAAAGTGCTCCGCTACGTCGCGAGAATCGGTAAGCGCGCCATTCGTGTCGGCGTCGAAGCGGTGCCCGCCGCGTCGCCGCTCGGCAGGCTGCACGGCACGGACAACACGGTGGTCATTCGCTCGAAACGCTACTCCACGAATCCGCTCGTGGTCACCGGACCCGGCGCGGGCGCGGCCGTCACGCCGGCCGGCGTACTCAACGACATCGTCGCGATCACGATGCACGAGCGGCGAAAGAGCGCGCGATGAATAGAGGCACTGCATTCGCCCCCGGCTCGATCGGGAACGTCGGTCCCGGTTTCGACGTCCTCGGCCTGGCGATCGACGGCATCGGCGATCGCGTGACGGTCGAATTGACCAAACGCGAGTCGCGCGTCGATGCGATCACCGGCCGCGACGCGGAGCTCGTCCCGCGCGACGCGGCGAAAAACTGCGCGGCGATCGCGGCGAACGCGTATCTCGAGCCGTTCGGCTTTCGCGCGATCGTCACGATCGAGAAAGGACTCGCGCTCGCCGGCGGCATGGGCGGCAGCGCGGCCTCGAGCGTCGCGGGCGCGTACGCGGCGGGCCTCGCGCTCGGGCAGTCGCCGAACGTGCGCGACGTGCTCGCGGCGGCGCTCGAAGGTGAGGCCGCGGTTGCGGGACGACATCTCGACAACATCGCGCCGAGCGTGGTCGGCGGCCTCGCGCTCTCGCGCAGCGTCGATCCGATCGACGTGATCAAACTCCCGATTGCCGAAGAGTGGTGGATCGCGCTGGTGACGCCGAACGTGCGCATCCAGACGAAAGACGCACGCGCATTGCTGCCGGAGCAACTCGATCGCGCGACATGGATTCAGCAGATGGCCAACACCACCGCGCTCGCGCACGCGTTCGCGGTCGGTGACGGCGATCTCCTCGGCCGCGCGCTCGACGACCGTTACGCCGAGCCGCGCCGCGCATCGCTGATCCCGAATTTTTACGACGTGAAGCGCGCCGCGATGAAGTCGGGCGCATTCGGCTGCTCGATCAGCGGCTCCGGCCCGACGCTCTTCGCGATCGCGCCGTCGGAAGGCGTGGCCCGCGCGTGCCGCGACGCGATGGCGCGCGCGTTCGGTGAAGGTGCGGGCACGCACGGTGGCGCAATTGCGAATCAGGGCGTGCGCAGCGCGTAGTTTGGAGTGCGGGG
>DASVRB010000462.1:0-14024 GCA_036388835.1 Thermoanaerobaculia bacterium
CCCCCCCGCCGCTCCACCAGACGCACTGCACCATAATCGCCGCGCCGCAGCCTCACTCACATGGAACGACACGATCCGCTCATCGAACAGCTTCGCGCGCGAGTTGCGAACGCTCCGTTCTTCCCGAAGCTGCTCGATCGCGAGCGGCGCGTCGACGTCACCGGCGCGACGGTGGAGGCGCGCGCGCTCGTCATCGCGGCGATGCAGGACCATCGCAAGCGGCGCGTCGCCATCATCACCCCCGGCACCGCGAACATCAGCGACTTCGAAACGGCGCTGCGCCTATTCCATCGCACGCCGCAATGCGTCTCCGTCTATCCCGCGCCGGCGCTGACCGCGTATCAGGACGTGGCCCCCTCGCTCGGCGTCGTGCGCGAAGAGATCCGTGCGCTCGGCATGCTCATCGACGATGCGGCCGACGTGCTGGTCGTCCCCGCACGCGCGCTCTTCCAGCGCCTTCCGCGCCCTGAGGATTTCCGCGATCGCATCATCCGGCTGGCCGTGGGTGAGGACATCGACATGCGTGTCCTGCTCGAGCGCCTCGTCGAGAACGGATTCGTGCGCACCGATCTCGTCGGCGAAGCGGGCGAGTTCGCGTTTCGCGGCGGCATCCTCGATCTCTTTCCGCCGAATACCACCGACGCCGTGCGCATCGAGCTGTTTGGCGACACCATCGATTCATTGCGCTGGTTCGACGTCGAAACGCAGCGCTCCGCCGACGACGCCGGCCCCGTCACGATCTTTCCGATGACGCAGTTCCCGATCACGCGCGACACGCGCTCGCGTCTCGCGAGGCGGCTCTCGCTCGATTTCATGGACCCGCTCTTCAAGCGCGACGTCACCGAAAAGATCGAAAAACTGCAGGAAAACGGCACATTTCCGGGCATCGAGCACTACGTGCCGGTCGCGGTCGAGAGCGTCACGTTCGCCGAGTACATCCGCGACTTTGACATCATCCTCATCGAGCCCGACCAGATCACCACCACCATCTCCAAGTACGAGTCGCTGCTGCGCAACGAGTACGACATGGCCGCCGAAAAAGGGCGCGCCGTCTACTCGCCCGAGAAGCTGCTCGCGCCGGGACCGGACGTGCTCGAGTTCGTCGGCCGCGCTCCCGTTTCCTTCGGCGACGTGCACATCGGCTCCGGCGAGTTGCGCCTGAACGCGCATCCGACGGACCGCTTCAACAATCGCCTCAGCGAATTCGCCGCCGAGGTGCGCGGCAACGAGGCCGAGCAACTCTTCTTCTGTGCGACCAAAGGCGGTCACGAGAAAGTCGAGCGCCTCTTCAAAGAATTCGACGTGGCGTGGGCGGAGAACCGGTTCGCTGCCGGCGTCACCGTCACCGGCGGCAACCTCGGGCGCGGCTTCACCTTCGAAGACCTCGGCATCATCGCGTACTCGGAATGGGACCTGTTCGAGCCGCCCACCTCCACGCGCATCGGCGGCAGAAAGAAGAAAACCGACGCGTTCGTCGCCGACCTGCGCGACCTCAAAGCCGGCGACTACATCGTGCACGTCGATCACGGCGTCGGACGCTTCCGCGGATTGCAGCGCATCCCGTTCGGCGGCGCCGAAGAGCGCGAGGTGATGGAGATCGAGTACGCCGGCGGCGGCAAGCTGCTGATGCCGATGGAGAACCTGAATCTCATTCAGCGTTTCACCGCCGGCGAAGAAGCGCAGCCAAAGCTCGACAAACTCGGCGGCACTTCATGGGCGCGCACGAAGGCCTCGGTCAAGAAAGCCATGCGCGACATGGCCGACGAGCTGCTCAAGCTCTACGCCACGCGCCAGATGGTGCACGGCCACGCGTTCGGCAAAGACTCGCCGTGGCAGTTCGATTTCGAAGACGCGTTCGAATTCGATGAGACCGAGGATCAGCTTTCCGCGATCGAAGACGTCAAGAGCGACATGGAATCGCGCAAGCCGATGGATCGCCTGCTGTGCGGCGACGTCGGCTACGGCAAAACCGAAGTCGCCATGCGCGCCGCGTTCAAAGCGGTGATGGACGGCAAACAGGTCGCCGTGCTCGCGCCGACGACCGTGCTCGCGTTCCAGCACTACCGCACGTTGTTGCGCCGGTTCGCGTCGTTCCCGATCACCGTCGAGCTGCTCACGCGCTACTACTCCGCGAAAGATCAGAAAGAGATCCTCAAGAAAATCGAGACCGGCGAGATCGACGTGATCGTCGGCACGCATCGCATGCTCTCGAAAGACGTCGCCTGGAAAGATCTCGGCCTGCTGGTGATCGACGAAGAGCAGCGTTTCGGCGTCGCGCAGAAAGAGCGGATGAAGAACCTCAAAAAATCGGTCGACGTCCTCGCCATGTCGGCGACTCCGATTCCGCGCACGCTGCACATGTCGCTGGTCGGCATCCGCGACATCTCCGTCATCGAAACGCCGCCGAAAGACCGCCTCGCCATTCAGACGGCGGTCGTGCCGTACGACCAGCAGTTCATCCGCGAGGCGATCGAGTTCGAGGTCGGCCGCGGCGGACAGGTCTTCTTCGTCCACAACCGCGTCGAGTCGATTTACAACATGAAGGAGTACCTCGAGCAGATCGTCCCCGGTCTGCGCGTGATCGTCGGACACGGCCAGATGGACGAGCGCGATCTCGAGAAGGCGATGCTCGCGTTCATCAATCGCGAGTACGACGTGCTGCTCGCGACGACGATCATCGAGAACGGCATCGACATCCCCGCCTGCAACACCATCCTCATCAATCACGCGGAGCGCTTCGGCCTCTCGCAGCTCTACCAGTTGCGCGGCCGCGTCGGTCGCAGCGATCGGCTGGCGTTCTGCTATCTGCTCGTCCCCTCGGATCGCGTGCTCTCCAGCGACGCGCGCAAACGCCTTGCCGCGATTCAGGAGTTCTCCGACCTCGGCGCCGGCTTCCGCATCGCCGCGCGCGACCTCGAGATCCGCGGCGCCGGCAACATCCTCGGCGGTGAACAGTCGGGCCAGATCGCCGCCGTCGGCTTCGAGATGTACACGAAGCTGCTCGAAGAAACGATCCGCGAGATGAAGGGCGAGCGCATCGAGGAAGAGGTCGAGACCTCGATGAACCTCGGCGTCGACATCTACATCCCGCAGGACTACATCGGCGACGAGAACCTGCGCATGACCTTCTACAAGAAGATCGCGTCCGCCTCCACCGAGGAGCGGTTGAACGACATTCGCAACGAGATGCGCGATCGGTTTGGCGCGCTGCCGCCGAACGTCGAGAACCTCTTCCACTTCGTCCGGGTGAAGTGGTTCGCGAAACACCTCGGCGTGATCTCGATCGTCCGCGACGGCGCGCGCGGCGTGCTGAAACTGACGCAGACGGCGAAGATCGATCCGAACAAACTGCTCATGTACATCAGCGAGAACCCGCAGGCGAAGTTCTCCCCCAGCGGCGTGCTCTCGTTCCCGCTCCGCGAGCACGGCGCCGAGGTGATTCACACCATCGAAGGCGTCCTGCAGACCATCGCCGCCTGACGCGCGTTCCGTCGCGGTCCTGCAGCAGCAAAACTGCTAAACTCCCGCGCGCCCGTGCTCTCCCGCCGCGCCGTAATCCTTCTGCTTGCCTGCATCGCCTTGCTGCCCGCGTGTAAGCGGAAAGCCGCGCTTCCGCCCGACGTCATTGCGCGCGTGCACGAGCGGATGGTCACGCTGGGCGACTTCAAGCGCTACCTCGAGCGCAACGCCGGCACCGAGCTCGCGCAGTTGACCCCCGAGGTCGCGAGCGCGCTGCTCGACCAGTTCATCGAAGAGATCATCGTTTCCGAGTACGCCGCGACGCACGGCGTCGAAGTGCCCGCCGATCAGATCGCCGCCGCGGTGCGCAACGAGGCCGGCGTGACGGTCATCGAGAAGCGTGACGAGATGCGCCGCGAGCGCCTGGTCACCAATCTCGCGGCAGAGATCCCTGACCCCTCACCCGCCGAACTGCAGGCGTACTACCAGCAGCATCAGGGCGACTTCCGCAGCGGCGAAGAAGTGCGCGTGCGCCAGATCCTGGTCAACGATGAAACGCTCGCGAAAAGCATTCACGATGACCTCGAGAAAGGCGCCTCGTTCGCCGATCTCTCCTCGAAACATTCGCGCGCGCCGAACGCGAAACGCGGCGGCGAGATCGGATTCGTCAGCCGCGGCGAGCTCCCGAAAATGTTCGAGGAGGAGATCTTCCGCCTTCAGGCCGGCCAGATCAGCGACGTCATCCGTACCGACTCGACGTTCCACATTTTCCAGGTCGACGAGCGCCGCCCGCCCGGCATGCTCGACCTCGGACAGGCCACGCCGCTGATCGCGACGCGCATCCGCGAAGACCTCATCCGCCAGCGGCTCGCAAAACTCGTCGCGCAAAGCCGCCGCGACACCAGCATCGCCGTCCTGACGCGGCGCCTGCCGTTCCGCTACTCCGGGACTCTCCCGAAAGCGGAAGACGAATAATTCGTTCTGTAACTTGTTTTCCCCACAGCACGTCTCACCCGAGCACCGTCATGAAAAAAATCTTTCTCTTTCTTGCACTCACGCTGACTTCCGTCTCCGCGTCCGCCGAGCTCCTCGAGGGCATCGTCGTTCGCGTCGGTGACCGCATCATCACTCGCACGCAGTACGAGCGCCGCCTGCGCGACATGTACAGCGAGATCGATCGCACCGCTCCCCCCGAGCGTGCCTCGGCGCTGCGCAAAGAAGCGCGCGAGAGCCTGCTCGAGGAGCTCGTCAGCGAGCTGCTGATCAAGGACCGCGCGGATCGCATCGGCGCCACCGTGACGGACGCTGAGGTGGCGGAAGCGGTCGGCCGCCTGAAACAGCAGTACGGCATCTCGACCGATGAGCAATTCGAAGCGTCGCTCCGCTCGTCCGGCCTCACCCGCAGCGAAATGGAAGCGCGCCTGCGCGACACGCTCGTGACGCAGAAAGTGTTCGGCCGCGAGCTGCGCAACCGCACCCAGGCCACCGACGCCGAGCTGCGCGAGCGCTACAACCGCGAGAAGGAGACGTATCGCCTCCCCGAGCGCGCACACCTTCGCGAGATCGTCGTCCTCAAGCCGGAATCGGGCAGCACCGACGCGGCCGCCACGCGCGCCGCCGAGATCGCCGAAGCAACCCGCAAATCGGGCGCTGATTTTGGCCAGATCGCCACCACGATGTCCGAGGCCGGCACGCGCGAAAAAGGCGGCGACCTCGGACAGGTCGCGAAGGGCGATCTCGTTCCCGCGCTCGACACCGCCGTCTTCAACGCCACTCCCGGCGCGATCATCGGACCGATCGAAACCAAGTCGGCCTGGCACATCGTGAAAGTCGAAGAGCGTCTCCCCTCGGAAGTCCCGGCGTTCGATTCCGTCAAGGACAAGCTCCGCCAGGACGCCAGCGAGGAAACCTTTCAGCGCGACTACAAGGCCTACATCGAGACGCTCCGCAAGGACGCGTTCATCCAGGTCAACGACAAGATGATTCCGCAGGTCTGAAGCACGGAACACACGCGGTAAATCGAAAAGCGGCGGGCAAAACCCGCCGCTTTTTCATTGGTGCGGACTACGGGAACGTAGAACGTTCGCTTCTACCGCGCGTATCGCGTTTTCGCGAAAAACGCTCCCTCGGAATGTCGCCGATCCCCCGAATCCGTAGAATTCAGAGCCTCTTTTCGCCCGCCGCTTTACGCTCATCGGCATGAGCAGCATCGATGAAGTCGTTCGCGCAATTCACGAGAACAAGCCTCGCAAAATTGTCGTCATGACCGGTGCCGGCGTTTCGGCCGACAGCGGCATCCCCACGTTCCGCGGCGCCGGCGGTTTGTGGCGAAACTTCCGCGCGGAGGATCTCGCCACGCCCGAAGCGTTTCGCCGCGATCCGCAAACGGTGTGGGAGTGGTACGAGTGGCGCCGCGGCCTCATTCGAGACGCGCAGCCGAACGCCGCGCACGAGGCGCTCGCGCGGCTGGACGACGCCGTGATCGTCACGCAGAACGTCGATGGCCTGCACACGCGCGCCGGCTCGCGCGATGTCGTCGAGCTGCACGGCAACATCTTTCGCGTGTCGTGCGTGCGTGAAGGCAAGCCGCGCATGCACGAGGAGCCGTTCGACCGCGTACCGCCGCATTGCGAATGTGGCGCGCTGTTGCGGCCGGGCGTGGTCTGGTTCGGCGAGGCGTTGCCACCCGATGCGGTGGAGCGCGCGGTCGGTGCGATTCACAACGCCGACCTGCTGCTCGTCATCGGCACGTCCGGCGTGGTCTATCCGGCTGCCGGTTTCGTATCGCTGCACGACGGCCTCTCGATCGAGATCAATCCGGAGACGAGCGGCGTCAGCTCGTCGTGCACGTACGCGATCCCCGCGCGTGCCGCGGAGGCGACGCCCGCCATCGTCGACGCCATTCTGGAGGTGAGCGCATGACCTATCTGATTCGTGACGTTCCCGTCGACAGCCGCCCGCGCGAGCGCCTGCTCGCGCATGGGCCGGAGGTGCTCTCCGATGCGGAGCTCCTCGCGGTGATTCTCGGAACCGGCGCGCCGGGAAAGAACGCCATTCACCTCGCGCAGGAACTGCTCGAAGGCGGCATGCCGAACCTGCGGCACCGCGGCGTCACCGCTCTCGCTGCAACGCGCGGCGTCGGTCCGGCCAAGGTCGCCCGCATCGCCGCGGTCATCGAGATGGCGCGCCGCCTGGCCGTGCCGGAGCAGGCCTCACCGTCGTTCGACCGAACGCACTTCGGCAGAAAGCTCGTCGGCAGTTACGGCCACCAGTCGCAGGAGCGCCTCGGTGCCGCGACGCTCGATTCGCGGCATCGCATCACCAAACAGCGCGAGATTTTCGTCGGCACGCTCGACAAGGCCTTCGTCTCCACGCGCGACGTCGTCCGCTTCGCACTGATGGAGCGCGCGTCGGGTGTCGTGGTCTACCACAACCACCCTTCCGGAGATCCGGCGCCGTCGAACGAAGACCTGACGTTCACGCATCAACTCCGGCAGGCGCTCGCGACCGTCGACGTCGAGCTGGTCGATCACCTCATCATCGGAACGCACCGCTTCCATTCGATGAAGGAGCGCGACCAGTTGTGAAGCAGTTACGCGCGCGCCGCGACGGCGTCGTACGCCTCGATCGGCGACATCCAGCCGAAACGGTCCGGCGCGGTGCCGAACTGGATCGCCTGAATCTCCTCGAACAGGCGGTTCGTGATCGGTCCGAGCTTGCCATTGCCGACCGGCAGCACCCGTCCGTCTCCGAACACCAGTTCGTGAATGCCGACCACCGTCGCCGCGGTACCGCACGCAATCGCCTCGGTGATCTCGCCCGACTGCACTTCCGCGACCACTTCGTCGATGTCGATGTCGGCTTCGCGCGATGGGATGCCGATGGCGTTGCCGAGCGTGAGCAGGCTGTCGCGTGTGACGCCCGGGAGGATCGTGCCGTTCAGCGTCGGCGTGATCAGCTCACCTTTCCGGACGAAGAAGACGTTCATGCCGCCGAGCTCTTCGACGCGCTGCCGCCGCGCCGCGTCGAGATACAGCACCTGACTGCAGCCGCGTTCCTTCGCGTCGGTGATCGCCTTCAGCGTCACCGCGTAATTGGCCGCTGCTTTGACCGCGCCGGTGCCGCCGGGTGCAGCGCGGGCGGTGGCCTGCTCGACGTAAACACGCACCACGCCGGTGCCAGAGAGCATCTCTTTGAAATAGCCGCCGGACGGGAGGGTGATGACGAAGAACGTGAACTCGTTCGCGCTGCGGACGCCGAGGGCAGCCTCGGTGCCGACGATGGTGGGACGGATGTAGAGCGTGCCCGGAGGCTCGGGAACGAAGTTGCGCTCGACATCGACGAGGCGGTGGATGGCCTCGAGGAAAAGCTCTTCGGAGACCGGTGGGATCCCCATGCGAATCGCCGACGAAATGAAGCGGCGCGCGTTCATCTCAGGGCGGAACAGCGCGAGCTTGCCGTCCGGCTGCCGGTACGCCTTCAGTCCTTCAAAGATCGCCTGCGCGTAATGAAAGATGTTCGCGGCCGGATGGAGCGTGAACGGGCTCAGCGCCTCGACGCGCGGGTTGCGCCACTGCTTTCCGCTGTACTCCGCGACGAAGTGATTGGGTGTGCAGACGCGGCCGAACTCGAGATCTTTCGGGTTCAACGAGTAAGGCGCGGTCTTCGTAGGCGACAGATTGCCGATAGTAATCACGTGGCGTTTCCTTCTCGCGTCCCGGTGCGGCTCCTCCGCCGCCTCGCGCACGATATCGTCCCACCTCCGGCGATTCAAGCCGGACGTTCGTCACCCTTACTGCGAAATCCATACACTGCACGCTGAACGATGAATCTCACTGGGAAAACGGTCGTGATCACCGGCGCGTCGAGCGGCATCGGACGAGCCACCGCCCTCGAGATGGCGCGCCGCGGCGCGCATCTCGTTCTCGGCGCCCGAAGGCTCGAACCGCTGGAGAAAACGGCCGCCGAATGCCGCGCCCTCGGCGTGCGCGCGACCGCGATCGCGTGCGACGTCACCAGCGCCGAAGACTGCGCGCGTCTCATCGCCGCGGCCGGCGAAGTCGACGTCCTCGTGAACAACGCCGGCTTCGCCACCTTCGACGCCATTGCCGAAGCAAAAGCCGGCGAGCTGCGGGCAATGATGGAAACGAATTACTTCGGAATGGTGCACTGCACGCAGGCAGTCCTTCCGCAGATGCTGAAGCGCGGCAGCGGCTCGATCGTGAACGTCGCCTCGATCGCCGGGATCATGGGTTACGCGCGGATGGGCGGCTACTGCGCGACGAAGTTCGCGATGATCGGCTTCACCGAAGCGCTGCGTGACGAGATCCTCGGCCGCGGTGTGGGCGTTGCACTGGTCTGCCCCGGCACGACAGACACCGAATTCTTCGTGAAAGCGGAGAAGGGAAAGATGCCCGGCGCTTCGCGGCTGATCCTCGCCGTCTCACCCGATCGGGTCGGGCGTGCCGTCTGCGACGCGGCCGAAGACGGGCGCTACCGCCGCATCCTCCCGCTGTTTGCCGCCGTCTACATGCGGATGAAAGAGCTCTTCCCCCGACTCGCGCACTTTTTCATGCGCCGCGTCTCCGCCGTGCTGGAGCGACAGTGACCGACTTCGCCACTCCGCCGCGTCCGGCACCGCCGCCGCCGCGCCCGCAGCCCCTTCGCATTCGTGGGCGCGCGCCGGCGACGCGATTCCTGGCAACGCTCATCATCGCCGCCTTCGCGCTGCAGCTCGCGCGCGGCGCCACGAGCGACCTCCAGCGGCTCGTCGACGTCGGCGCGATCTGGCACCCGTACATCTTTCAACGCGGCGAGTACTGGCGCCTCCTAACCGCGATGTTTTTGCACGGCGGAGTGCTCCACCTCGTCATGAACCTGCTCGCGCTCGTGCAGATCGGAGCGTTGTACGAGCGAATGTTCGGGACGCCGCGCTACGTCTTCATCTACTTCACTTCCGGCCTGCTGGCCTCGCTCACCAGCGCCTTCTTCACGCGCTCCGTCTCAGTGGGTGCCAGCGGCGCGATCTTCGGCATCCTCGGTGCGTTCGTGCTCTCCGTCTGGCGCTCACCGCGATTCCGCAAAGAGCCGCAAGCCCGCAGCATCGTCAATCAGCTCATTTTCTGGATCCTCTTCAACATCGTCGTCGGCACCCAGATCCCGCAGATCGACATGTCCGCCCACCTCGGCGGCCTCGTCGTCGGCCTCCTCCTCGGCGCCATCCTCCCCCACCGCACCCCACCCCCACCGCCCCCCGCGGATCAGGTGATTGACGTGCGACCAAGCGGCGAGTGAGATCGCTGTTCGAAGCGAGAGACCGGCGGGCTAAGAGCCCGCCGAAGTCGTCGTCGCGAGGCTTCGGCGGGCTGAAGCCCGCCGCTCCACGCCTTTTCGCTTCGAATTACATGTGCGGCGAGTGCGTCCCTGTGGAGCGGCGGGCTTTAGCCCGCCGAAGCCTCGCGAAGAAACCGGCGGGCTGACGCCCGCCGCTCCATGCCTTTTCGCTTCGAATCACATGTACGGCGAGTACGTCCCTGTGGAGCCGGGCTCTTAGCCCGCCGAGGTTCTCGCGAGAACGACTACATCCGCCGGAACACGAGCCGCAAATCCGGCGGCGCGAACAACCGGTCGTTCACCGCGTGAATGACGCGCTGCAATTCGGGCGGGTCGGTCGGGAGAATCGGGATTCGTGCTCCCTCGGGGAGGTCGTGCACGGCGCGCACTTCGGCGATCTCGAAACCGTGCTCGCGGGCGAGCAGGGTCAGGGCGGCGGGGTGGCGGGGGGCAATGTGGGTGGGGTCGCGCCAGAAGTCGGTGGCGGCGATGGCGAGCGATTCGGCGTTGGGGGTTTCGATCATCAGCAGCCCATCGCGGCGGAGGACGCGTGCGGACTCGCGGAACAGCGCGAACAGCGCGTCCGACGGCAGGTGCTCGACGACGTGCATCGCCAACACCGATCCGAGCGATGCGTCGGCGAGCGCGGAAAAACACTCCGGAACGCCGGCCAGTTCGACGTCGAAGCCGCGCTGGCGCAGGTCGGAAACGGACCGCTCGTTCGTGTCGACGCCGCGCGCCGCGATCTTTGCCTCGCGGCACGCCGCGAGAAACTCGCCGCGTCCGCAGCCGACGTCGAGCGCCGGCTGGTGCGTTTCCGCAAGACGGACATACGGAGCGACGTCCGCACGCACTTCTGCTTCTCCTCCGCGGAGCGCATCCTCGAGCCGGCGATAGAGCACGTCGGGCGTGGTCGCGGCGACGACCGGATTCATGGCGTCGCGAACGCGCACCGCCACCGTCTCGATCTTCTGATCGAGTGCGGCGATCAGCGAATCGTTGCGCCGCGCTGCCGTGAGCACCAGCTCGCGCAGACGTGTGCTTTCGGCGGCCAGCGCTCCGGAGAGATCGCGCTGCATCGCGTCGAGGTCGGAGCGCAGATCGCGGCGCACCGCGGCCACATCGCCGCGGAGATCGTTGAGCAAGTCGAGGAGGACGAGGTTGTAGTTCTTCTGCCGTTCCGCATCCGGCTCGCCGGCGCGGCGGAAGAGGCGCCGCACGAATCGGAGGAGCCATTCGTGGCGGGAAGGGCGCGGGCGGTAACGGACGTCGTCGCGCCAGACCTCGCGCCAGGCGTCCGCACCGGCGGGAGCAGCGTCGACGTACCGGTCGTCAGGCATGCATCGAGAGAATACACGTGGAGGACAGGCATTCCCGCCTGTCCTCCGGGTACCGCAAGCGGGCAGGCGCGGGTGGCCTGCCGTCCACTGTTTACTCGGTGTCCGCGGTCGCTTCTTCAGCGGCCGGTGCTTCTTCGAGCCGCTCCGCGCCCTGGGCCGCAACTTCGACCTGGATGTGCGCGGTGACGTCGCGGTGCAGGCGCACTTCGACGTCGTGCATGCCGGCGCTCTTGATCGGCTGCGCCAGCTCGATGCGGCGCTTGTCGACTTCGATGCCCTTTTCGGCCAGCGCGTCCGCGATCTCGTTCGCGGTGACGGAGCCGAACAGGTGTCCGTTCTCGCCCACGCGCTTCTCGATGCGGATCTTCACGCCCTTGACCTTGTCGGCGGCCTTCTGGGCCGCGTCTTTTTCCTGCTGTGCGAGCAGCGCCCACTTGCGGCGCTCGTGCTCGATCTGGTTCAGGTTCCCCTTCGTCGCTTCACGCGCGAGGTTCTTTGGGAGGAGGAAGTTGCGCGCGTAGCCGTCCTTGACGGTCACGACGTCGCCGCGCGTTCCGAGTCCGCGGATCTCCTCAGTCAGAATGACTTTCATGAGAGTCGTCCTTTCGCTTCTTGAAATGTCTGAAATCGAAAAATGAATCGAAGAGTCCCGCAACGCCGAGGAGCAGCATCGGTGCGCCGGCGGTGAGCGCCGTCAGGAAGACGAGCATCAGCCAGCCGAACATCGTCTGCACGAGTCCTCCGCCCATGGCCGCGACGAGAAAGCGAAAGATCGCCAGTCCCTGCAGCATGTAGAGGAAGACCACCACCGCGAGCGTGTTCGCCGCGACCTTCTGGAGCATGCCGGTCGCGAGCGGCGTGAGGCCGCCGATGATGAACGCGAACAGCACCCAGTCGGGCAGCGAGAAATTGCGGAACAGGTAGGCGCCCAGCGTCTGACCGTCGCCCCGCCGCGCCGCCACCTCGCGCCATGCATTCAGCCGGCCGAGCATCAGCAGGCTGAGGATGAAGAAGAAGCTGAGTCCCATGAGCAGGAGGGCCGGCAGCACGTACAGCGACGCTTCCAGCAACTGCTTCATGGAGCGGATCCACTGCTCGGCCGCGCCGCGCTCCTTGTACTGCTGGAGCGTGGTGTCCTTGACGCGGTTGTAGTCAGCGATCTGCTCGGCGTAGGGGGAGAAGTCGAGCGCCGTCCGCGACAGCGCTTCCGTGGCCGCGAGGCCGAGGATGCTGAAGAGGAGGAGCAGCGCCAGGACGCTGCCGAACTTCTCGCCGCGCTGCACGAACGGCAGCACGAGGAGAGTCGGAAGCGCGATCGCGAGGCTCAGCACGGCCACGTACGACCAGCCGGTATTCGCGGCCGGGCCGGCCGGGATGAGCATCGCGTAGATGAAGAACGGTGCGATCGCCAGCGCCGCCGTGATCCAGGCCGCGCGCCGTCCGTTGCGGATTCCGCAATGGAGCAGCGCTGCCGGCACGAACACGAGCGTCGAGGCGAGCAGCATCAGCACCGTCACCAGAACGTGCGCGGCAATGCTGCGCGCGACCGCGCCAGAAGGCCGGCCCGGCAGCATCACCGGCTCGCTCGGATGGACGGAGCTTTCGATCATCGAAACATCAGTCCGCGGTGAACGGCAGGAGCGCCGCGATGCGCGCGCGCTTGATCGCGTTCTGCAGTTTGCGCTGGTGCAGCGCGCACGTACCGGAGATGCGGCGCGGCAGGATCTTTCCGCGCTCGGGGATGAACTGCTGGAGCGTCTTCACGTCCTTGAAGTCGATGTACTCGATCTTCTCGACGCAGAACTTGCAGACGCGCTTGCGGCGGTAGAAGAACTTCTTCTTGCCGCCCTGCTGACCGCCCGGGCCGCCACGGCGATCGTCGCCGCCGCCGCCACCACCCGGACCGCCGGGACCAGACCTTCTCGGTGCCATCGTAGCCATCGTCGTCTCCTTATGCCTGCGGCGCCTCGTCGGCGGCCGCGGTCATGGCATCGGCGTCGCTGGTCGGCGCGGCCGTCATCGACGGCGCGACCGGACGGACGCGCTCCTTCTTCGGATTGCGCTTGGCGAGCTTGTCGGCGCGCTTCTGCTCGAGATCCGTACGCACGATCACGTGCCGCAGGACGCGGTCGACGTTCTTCATGCGCCGATCGAGCTCGGACAGCGAGCCTTCGCTCTCGAGCACGAAGAGGTGGTAGATGCCTTCGTTGAACTTGTGGATGGGATACGCGAGTCGGCGACGTCCCCATGCATCTTCGCTCTTCAGGGTCGCACCGTTGTTGGTGGCGATGCCCTTGAAGTCGTTGATGAGGGTCGTCGATTCCTCTTCCGTCACTTGCGGAGAGAGGATGAACAGGACTTCATAAGTCCTCATGAGACCTCCTTCTGGCCTAGCGGAATCCCGCGCACACGTCGGGATTCAAGGAGCTGGCAGATTGTCAAAAGAATGTCCGGCACCTGAGACCGGGGCCGGCAAGTGTAGCCATAGGTCGCCTGCGCGTGAATTTATTTCGTGGCGCGGCTGAGAGGCGGCTTTGCGCAGGTTGGCGTTGGGCGTTCGGGGTGGATCGCGAGAAACGCGCGCGTTTGTCATCCCGAGCGTCGCGAGGGACCTGGGCGGGCGGGGCGCGATGCACGTGCGTTTCCGCCCCGCCCGCCCAGGCCCCTCGCTACGCTCGGGGTGACAGGTAGGTGGCTCGCGCCAATTGCGGTTCCTGTGGAGCGGCGGGCTTCAGCCCGCCGAGCAAGAGAGAACCCGGCGGGCTAAGAGCCCGCCGCTCCACAGGTTCGTGCTTCGTGGCGCATGTGTCGCGAGATGCTCGGCGGCCGAGGCGGCCGCCTCGGCCGCCGACGAGAGCGATCTCTCCGGTTGTGATCCCGAGCGTAGCGAGG
>DASVRB010000463.1:0-4439 GCA_036388835.1 Thermoanaerobaculia bacterium
GGCGGAAGACGGCGGCGAGCCATTCCTGAATCGTCGAGCAGACCAGACTCAGAAGCATGTAGACGAAAGCCAGCCCGAGAGCGGCGCCAAGGACGGCGGCGATATCCATAGGTTCTCCTCGTCAGTGGATTGGGACGCCGAGCAGTGTCTCACGTGGTGAGTGCGCTCCTTTCGAGGTGCTACGATCCGGAGCGGTCAGGTCCGTCATGCAAGACACCACTTCGGAGCGCCGCCGCTACGGCCGCATCAAGCTCGATCGAGGCATTCCGGCGCAGTTCGGCGACACGCGCGCGAAGGTGATCGAGCTCTCCATCGTCGGTTTCCGGATCGCGCATGAAGGACGTCTCCCGGTCGGCGAGCAACGCCGCCTGGTGGTCGACTGGCAGGGCACCTCGATCGCGCTGCAATGCTCGCTCGTCCGCTCCACGCTGTGGCGTCTGGCCAAAGCGATGGGGGAGCAGAGCATCTATCACTCGGGCCTCCGCATCATCGGCACGTCGCGCGAAGATTTCGAACAGTTGCGTGAGCTGATCGGCGAGCGGATTCTGCGCGCGCTCGAGGAACAGAAAGCGAACGCGCGCGGCATCCCGCCGCTCGCCGCGTACATGTATCAGCCGGAAAAGGGCGATCTCTTTCGCCGCTGCGAGCTGGTCGACGGCACGTGGCGAAAGAGCGAGACCATTCGCGCCGCGCAGCCGCCGAACGGCTTCACCGTCTCCGCCGAGGTCGAGCCGCGGCACGTCGAGATGCTGTGCGAAACGTGGGAGGCGACGACTGAAGAAGGCCGCCGCCTCACGCAGATGTTCGCCGAGCTCTCGGTGAGCAAAGCCGAGGGAGTGCCGACGCGGAGGTACGTGCCGTAGCGGCTGGTCTGTCATCCTGAGCGAAGCGAAGGACCCCCTGCGTCCGGGCAACGCATGTTCGACCGCAGGGGGTCCTTCGCCGTCTTCGCGGCTCAGGATGACAGGGCAGCAGCTCGGCGGCCGAAGCGGCCGCCGCTCCACAGGAACGTGATGTGGGCGAAGTGCGCGTGCTAACCTCCGCGCACTCCTTATGTCGTGGTGGATCTGGGTCGTCATCGGCTTCGCGCTGCTTGCTCTCGAGTTCGTCGCCACTTCGATGCACGTCGGGCTGTTTGCCGTCGGCGCGTTCGTGGTGGCGATCGCGGTCGCGCTCGGCATCGACATGCCGCTTTCCGCGCAGATCGTGCTCTTCACGATCACGTCGCTCCTCTCTTTCTTCTTCCTGCGGCCGCTGCTGATGCGCAGGTTGCGGCTGGATGAGAAGAAAGTGGTCGATTCGCTGGTTGGTGAGCAGGCAATCACATTGGAAGACATCGCGGCAGGCGGCAGCGGCCGTGCCGAGCTGCGTGGCGCTCTCTGGAGCGCGCGCAATATCGGTGAAACGGCGCTCGTTCGCGGGCAGCGGTGCATCGTGGCGAGCGTGGAAGGTCTGGTCCTCCACGTGCGCGCGTCCTGAATCGGCCAGAAATTCACGCGAGGAACAAACACATGGGTCAGCTAGTCGTCGCAATCGTCGTCGCGGTGTTCGCGATGATCGTCATCTCGAAGATCGTCCGCGTCGTCCCGCAGCAGCAGGCGTGGGTCGTGGAGCGCCTCGGCAAGTATTCGGGCACGCTCAACGCCGGTCTGCACATCCTCATCCCGTTCCTCGACGTCGTCCGCTACAAACATTCGCTGAAGGAGATCGCGCTCGACGTGCCGGAGCAGATCTGCATCACCAAGGACAACGTGCAGGTCGGCGTCGACGGTGTCCTCTACTTCAAAGTGCTCGATCCGGAACGCGCCTCGTACGGCATCTCCGATTATTCGTACGCGATTCAGCAGCTCGCGCAGACGAACCTTCGCTCGGAGATCGGCAAGATCGATCTCGACCGGACGTTCGAAGAGCGGACGAACATCAACCGCGAAGTCGTGGCCGAGGTCGACAAGGCGTCGGAATCGTGGGGCGTGAAAGTCCTGCGCTACGAGATCAAGAACATCACCCCGCCGCACGACGTGCTCGCGGCGATGGAGAAGCAGATGCGCGCCGAGCGTGAGAAGCGCGCCGTGATCCTCACGTCCGAGGGCGAGCGCGACGCCGCCATCAACAACGCCGAGGGACACAAGCAGCAGATCATCAAAAACTCCGAAGCGAAGCGCCAGCAGCAGATCAACGAAGCCGAAGGTCAGGCCCAGGCCACGCTCGCGATCGCGCAGGCGACCGCCGAAGGCATCCGCAAAGTGGCCGAAGTGATCAAGATGACCGGCGGCTTCGAAGCGATGCAGCTCCGCCTCGCCGAGCAGTACATCACCGAGTTCGGCAAGCTCGCCAAGAGCGGCACCTCGATGGTCGTCCCCGCGAACGTCTCCGACGTCACGTCGATGCTGCAGATGGCCATGGGCGTGATCAAACAGACGCCGGAAGTCGCCGCAGCGACCGCCAAACTTCCCCTGCGTCCGCAGGTCTGACGCTGCTGATTTCTCGATGAAGTGAAAAAGGACAGGCCGGGGGGCCTGTCCTTTTTGTTTTGTGGCGTGCCGAGTTCCTCGGAGTTCCTCGGAGTTCCTCGGAGTCCCTCGGGTTCTGCTTGCCTCGTGCCTTGGAGTTCCTCCCGGAAGAGGCGTTACTCCTCCTCCGAGGAACTCCGAGGAACCGAGGAACCGAGGCACCGAGGAACCGAGGAACTCCCTCAGCCCCAACTACTGATTCATATCCTTCCCCGCCTCGAGCTTCGCAACCGCCTCCGTGAGCGACTTCTTGTTCACCTCGTCGGGTGCCTGCGCGAGGGCGAGCTTGGCGTGCTTCAGCGCTTCTTTGTAGCGGCCGGCGGCGGAGTAGCCGCGGGCGAGACCGACGTTCACGGGCCAGGCGTTGCCGTGGCGTTTCGCGTTCAGTTCCCAGACCCGGAGCGCTTCTTCTTTCTTGCCGGCGCCGAAGAGCTGACGTGCGTACTGATGGATCTCCGTCGGTCCGGCGGTGCGGTGGTTGATCGCGCGCTCCCGCGTCGCGGCCGCTTCCGCGGTCTTGCCGGCCGCTTCCTGCGCCTGCGCGAGGATGCTCAAGGTCTGGAAGTTCTCCTGACCGACGAACGGACGGTTCACCGCGACGTCGGCGAATTCGAGCGCCTCGTTCGGACGCTTCGCCTGGAGCGCGTACTGCGCGGCCGCGACCCAGTTCGTCCAGTTGAAGCCGGTGAAGTCGCGCAGGTCATCGCGAATCGCGGCGAGATGGAGGTCGGTGATGTTGTCGACCGTGATCGCGATCGGCACCTGCAGCTCTTCCCATTTCAAGGCGAGCGTGGCGCGGTTCGGGCGGCGCTCGGTGAACTCGTACGTCAGCCACTCGTTGTACTCGGCCTTCGACGGCTTCACCTTCACGCGCAGCGCGTCTTCGCTGCGGTCGTAGTAATAGCTGCCCCACGACGCGCTGTTCTTCGAGAAGATCACGGTCCACTCCTCGGGGCCGGGGATCATGTGCAGGCCGTAGCGGCCGGCCGCGAGCGGCTGACCTTCGATCTTCACGTCATGCGACAGCGTGATGACGGTGTTCTCGTTTGCACCCGCACGCCACGGACATTCGGTGCAGGTGCCGAACTGCGTGTCGGGCGCGCCGTACGGAACGAGCTGGCCCCAGATTTTCCCGCGGCGGTCGTCGCCGTTCGGCGCGTGCACGTCGGGGCTGTGGTAGTCGACGGTGATGTTGACGAGGCCGATCGACTGTGAGACGGACGCTTTCTGGTTGTCTCCGTTCGGCGGAACGCTGATGTCTTCGGCGCTCGCGACGGTGGCGAGCAGGGTTACGGCAAGGGCCGTGAGAAGTTTGCGACGCATTTAATTCCTCCTGTGCGTCGCATCATAGGGAGACACCGGTCACGCCGTGGTGAACGCGGCAATACAAATCTGCACACTTCGCGATTAAGCGCCTATTGGAGCGCCTTCACGTACGCGATCAGCGGCAGGAGCTGCCTCGGCTCGATGCCGAGACGGCGGTGCTGCGGCGCGTCGCGCAGCGTTGTTGCGAGGGCCTCGTCCGACTTTGCCTGCGTCGCGGCGGAAGCGAGCATCACGCCCGCGATCTCGTTCTTGCCGTCCGCGCCGTGGCAGCTCACGCACTTTGCGCGATAGATCTCCTGACCCGCGGCGATGATCGCCGGCGGCGCCGGTGCGGTGTCGGGCGGCGGCTCGGACGTGACGGTGCGCGCGGTGGTGCTTCCGGTGGCCGGCGAATGTGTCGTCACCGTGCTCGCGGTCGTGCCTGCAGTGGCCGCGGTGTCGGTGGCCATGGTGTCGCCGATCGGTACGAGCGCGGTGGTGCTCGTTGCTTCCGCGGTGGTCGTGCTCGGGATGACCTGATCGTTCTTCCCGCTCTCCGGAGTTTCGACCGCGTCGCGGTTGCAGGCGATCAGAACGATGAGACCGAGAGCCAGCGTGATGTTT